>JBBRJI010000177.1:0-9335 GCA_038219625.1 Pirellulales bacterium
GGTGAAATGGAATCTCGAGGACTATTACAAAGAAGAGAAAAAGGACTCTAGCAACGACGCATTCCGTTGGATCTTTGGTATCGATGCTCCCTCCGACAAAAAGAATGACGATCCGCAGCTAAGTAAAAAACGAAAGCTCAAATTCTTGTCCGACAACGACACAAATTCGTTGATCGTTATTGGTGCTGATGATGCACAGCTCAAAACGATCGAGGAATTGATTCGGCTATGGGACGTTCCGGAAAAGACCAATAAACAGAGACTTCGATATTCCAAACTAGTGCACGTCGATTTTTCGAAAGCCGAAGTCGTGGTCGACGCGATCAAAGAGGCGTATCGCGATTTGCTTAGCACCAACGACAAAGCCTTCGAAAAAGAAAAGTCAGGCGGCGGTGGCGAAGGAGGTTCTAAGGAGACGAAGCGTGGTTCTTCCTCGGATTCGATCTTCGAGGGGGGAATGAGCTATAGTTTTTCGGGTCGGCTATCGATGGGAGTCGACAAGATCACCAACTCAATTATCGTTTCCGCGGAAGGCGAAGATTTGCTGAAGTTGGTTTGCGAGATGATCACTCAGTTGGACGAAGCGGCCAAGCCAACCGGATCGATTGAAGTAATTAAATTGGATGGTGCAAACGGCGCAGCTATGGAAAAGGCACTCACGGCATTGGCCAAAGCCAACGGCAAAGACGTCAAGAACGGTGACCCGAATCAGCAGCAACAGCAATTGAATCAGCAACAGTTGAATCAACAACAACAACAAGAAAACATGAATGGGCAGCCCCCCAATTCATCCCGAAGTCGCAAAAAGTAATGACGTGGCGGATGCTGCCAGCATCCGAACCCAATACCGCTTAATTATTTGTTTAAGGCGAGGGGCAGTTTGAAATCTACCTATAAACTGGGTGGCACGGGTGGCACGGGTGGCACGGGTGGCACGCTCTGAGGTACGAAGGGCGTGGTGAATCGCTAGAGTCACTTGCCACACTTCCCACGCCCATCGCTAATCGCTTTGGGCGTGCCACACGGTGGCCTGGCCTGGCCTGGTAGTCTTCTGTCTGCCACTCGCCAACAGTGTTTAACAGCATCCGAACCGGCGCCGAACCTAGGCCCTACTGAATGTCGAATTGCACGGAGACTTCCGCAGGCTTGATGACTTGCGCAGGCTTGACTTCAACAACATTCGATTCTCGTTCGAGTGTTTCGAATGGCCTCGAAAGATTGTTGCCGACTAGATCTTCGATGGTCGTTGCGAGCCAGATCCGATAGCTACCAGGCTTCCAGGGCTCCGTCGGTTCGAAAGACCAAACGGTCTCATGATCGGTCACCGAAACTTTTCCGCTCATCGCGGCTTGCGATGGGTCCCGAATTGTCACGACACGATTCAGCATGGCATGGTCTAGCGGCTCATCGAAGGTCAAAGTGACGGGCTGCTTCGAGTTTGATTTCGGTGCAACGATTTTCCATTTTTTGGGATTGGGCTGTTGGCTATCGGCAGCGACGACTCGGAACTTCTTTTCAAAATCGGTTGCCAGTGGTTGCAGCTCGGCGTCTAGCCAGTTGGCGTCGACATGCAAAGTATATTCTTTGCCTTGGGCCATTGGAGTTCCGCTGTCCTCACGCGGTTTCAAACCTCTTTTAATGCGGCCCGGATGAACAAATAAAGTAAACCGCTTTTGGTCGGCATCCCAAAGCTCTTCGCCCAACTCCAAGAACGGTGCTTCTACTTCTTTGCCATCCAGTTTCAAATGGATCCGCTGGTAGGCTTCCCCTCGACTCATCGGTGCTGAAAAATGGATGTAAAACTTGAGCAAGTTTTCTGGCAGGACAGCGGCAGAAGGATAAACGGCAGAAACGGCTGCGGCTGTGGAACGTCGTCTGGGAAGAGTTGAAAAGACGATGAATTGCGGTTCGTAAGGACTTACGATGAGTTGCGGGTCCAATTCGACGCGGTATTGAATGGACGGGCTCAGTGGAAATCGACTCGCAAAACGCAGTTCGGTTTTCGTGACCGAATGCGTCCCTAGCAACGCAGGCAGGTTGCTTGTACTCCCCGGTTGATGGACTCGAATCGTGAGGGATTTTTGCAAATACTCGGTGGGTAATTTTTGTAATAGGTCTAACGTAGAAAGCCCCAGAACAGCAAACGTTGCTGAGTCGGCTGCTTCTCTCAGTTCGACCTGAACCGACGAATTTCCTATTCGTTGTTTTTGGGTTGCCGCCTCTGGCTGCTTGCCGATGTCATCGGCGGTTAGCGTACCAAGCCATGCAGAGTTTATCAGGCAAGCCAGAATAGCAACAAAAGTCTTAGACACAGTTCATTCCTCATTAGGCGAACGGCGGTCTCCGCCGTGATTCAACCCGTACTCGATCGGCGATAACCCGATTCGAGTACGAATGCGAATTCAAGCAGCACGGAAGTTTCCGGCAAGCTTTTCTAGTACGACGGATCACCCGATCAATTAGTGTCGTAGCGAAACTCGCCAAGAGTTTCGGCGCCCGCCCATTCCGAAAGTCTTGGCGACTTCCGCTACGGGAAAATCGGACAGTTATTGATCGAACGCTACTAAGGTAGGTCGATGGTTCGAATGTCTTGGCGACCGGCATTGTTTACGAGCAAAACGGCTTGGCTATCGTTTAGCTTGTCGAGCTGCACAACATCCTTGAGATCACTCAGTGTTTCGTAAGGCAGTCCGGCTGTATCATTGATTTTCGAATCGATTGCCTTAGTCGCATCGATATCACTCTTGCTCAGTTTCAGCTTCATCACTCCGCGTTTCGAGTTGGACATTAGCAAGTAGTCTTGATTGCCTTTCTTGTACACGATCATATCGAGTGGCTGATTCATGTTTCCGAGTTCGGCGATCGTTTTGCCTTTGGTCTTGGTCCCATCTTTAAGTTCGTTAATCGGAATTGAGACGAGGGGCGTGCAAGTGTAGGCGGCCAAAACCGTATCTTCGTAGGTCGTGAAGGTACGGACGGGAGAGGCGGTTTCCAGTTTGCCGTGCGCTCCGTGGTACACTTCAACGCTGGTGGCCTGGCTGGTTCCGTCAAACGGGTACTTCAACACTCGCAACTTGGAAGCGAACTCTTCGTTCGAGAGCCCTGCTACAACCACTTTTCCATCTTTGTATTGGAGGTCGGTGATCGCGCTCATGCGTGGGTTGCGTTGGCCTTCCTTGGATTCGGGAGCGTTGGCAATGGCGGCTTTGCTGAACTTGACTTTCTTAAGACTTACCTCGGAAATCGCGCCCTTGGAATCTGCTTTGAAGATTACCGGTGTAGCACTTGGTCCACGGCCCCGCGACACGGAAAAGTACAAATTCCCGCTGACAGGATTGACGGCGATATCGTTGATGGTTGTCTCGGCAGCGTCGGAACCCATCATCGCAGCGATCTTTTGATTGATCCCTTCGATGTTGACGGATTTCTGAACAGAAGACGCTTGATTGTCACCGGTGTCGATGGCATACACTGCCGCGCTGAGTGTATCACCAACGAGAAGTACTCCGTCGGGTGCGAAGGCCATTGGGCCCGCTTGCTTGATGTCAGGCGTACCCTCCTTCAATCCGTTATCCGCCTGAAGCAGCGCGGTCGGCATGGCCGTACAAAGGGTCAAAGTCAAAGCCAATTTGTATCGCAACATACTTCATCTCCTAAGATCGAGAGAATGCAATCAATGTTCCAAACTGAGACGACAGTCCAGTGGGGATTTACCAAGTGGCGAAACGATTCCGGGGGGCTTGGCAACCAACCGCGTATTATCCCAATCCTGGCCGACAAATCAACACAATACGGGACTTTATCGAAAGAAGTCTAACGACGGGAGAGCGAGGCTCCTGCCGAGCTGGCGATGCCACGGTTCGGCAGGTGCCTCACCGCCTCACCCTGCCGAGTAATGAACGAGTAAGGAAATGCACAGCTACAGATATGGCTCCCCCTCGACAATGTGCTGTGTCCCTTCGAGTAGTCATCTTTGAGTCCTTTGAGTCACAATGCTGTTACAATCTAGTGCTAGTGATTATTTTATTCCTTTTCCCAAGGATGCTCGAAATACTACGAGCATCCGGATTTGCCAAGTTTCAAATTCCAAATTCCTGATTGAGGTTGAGGTCTACGATGCGTGGTTCTTGGTTGTTGCTTGCGTTGTGGAGCATTTTTTTGGCGGCTGTGCGGGTTGCTGCCGATGATTTTCCAGTAAGAATACCAAGTTCATTTCGAACGGAAGTGCTAATCGAGATCAAATACGATGGCTCATTCAGTCCGACTCAATTCTTGATCACGGAGTTCCAGTACAACGATGTTAAGAACTATCGCTTGTCAAATATTGCGGCAAGTACAGTCCAGCGTGGGTCCGTGGAGGATGGCTTGAATCTGTCGTGCGGTCAATCCGAAACGATTGTCGTTGATGGTCAATTTTTGAAACGAACTCAACAGTCGGAGTTTTTTCAAGGTGAAGTACCGACAAGTCGAGAATCTTTAGTGGAGATGATTGAGAAGCAGTGTCGGTTTGCTGAGTGGAGCGTTTTTTTTTCCGTTAGAGATGATCAACGAAGTTCGCTTGCGGGACCGCCCGGCTTAGATGCCATTGTTGGCTCCCTTGATTTTTTGAATCAGGACAGGTCCGCATTCTTGATCGCGTCGCCAAGCAGGACCAATGGCGGAATGGTTGAGGCCAACATACAGGGTAAGGATGTTTCCAGTCGCGTAACGCTGCAAAAGTGGGAAGAAGGCTGGAGAGTCACTCAATTGAACTCGATGTATTTGCATCCCTCGATGGTTGCCAAATATACTATCCGAGAGAACAGCTCTGGCCTGGAAATGGAAGCACACTGGACTAAGAATGCTGATAAATCTGAATCACGATCCACTACACGTATGACCAACATGGAATTTGGAAGTGCACGAATTATTGCAATGACGCAACCCATTAAGAACGGGGTTCCTGTTTCACTTAGAGGGTCACCACAGATAAGGGCCGTCTGGATGGATGGTAAAGTCGTCCGTCTCTATGAGGGCGGAACGGTTGACGATTTGGGGTCGGCTACATTTCGAACGGCATCTGCGTCGAGCGGCTTTGCTCGGGTGTTTTGGATAACCGTGGCTATGGCAGCCGCGGGTGGGGCGATATCGTGGCTGCGTCGGAAGTCAAAGTAACCCTGCAAAAAGTACGGATGAAGTATGAGATTCGATATGGTTGGTGTTGTATTACTGTTGTTGGCAATGCAAGTACCTCCGAGTTCTGACAATCCCGTTGTGCTCTCGGCAGACGGAAAAGTTGAAGGGAGGAGACCCAAAGCGTACTGCGGAATCTATGCGGCGTTTGGCGCAGCGACTGCTGTCTTACAAAAGTCTGGTCAAAAGCCAGCCATCGACTTTGGAGAGCTACTCTCCCCGGAATACGTATCCGGTTTTTCCGGCAGTAGTACGTACGATATTCTGCGCGCTGTAGAACGACTGGGCTGTAACGGACGTGCCTATAAGTTCCTAAGCCTGCGGTCACTCGAAGGCTCGAAGACTCCTCTTATACTTCATGTTTCAGGACGTGGTGCGCTTGGCCGTTATCAACATTGGATTCTCTTTCTGGGAATCGAATCAGGTAGAGCCGTCGTCCGAGACGGCGACGGTGGTGACTACTTGATGTCGCTCTCGGAATTGCTATGCAGATGGGACGGTAAGGCCATTGCCGTATTTGCCAAGAACGAGGCACCTCCTAGACATCATTCTTGGGAAGCCGCGGCGAATTGTCTTCTTCTAGGTGGAATAGGCTTCGCTGTGTTTATTATCAAAAGTCTGCTTACCAGCAAAGCCTACCGATATCAGCTTTTGTCATTCTTAGCCTTAATAGGCTTCGCAGGAGCCTACACGTATCTGGTCAATCCGCATGTTTGTGTTGAATCTGGCATGGCTCAATCGGTTGACCCTCATACCCATCCTGAATCGGTGCGATTCGTAACTTTAGAAGAGATCCAACATTCCATTGACGTATCTGGGGCGACGCTAGTAGATTGCCGCTATCGCGAAGATTACGAAGATGGTTGCATTGCGAAATCTGTCAGCATTCCAGTCGACATCTCTCAGGCTAAAGTCGAAGCAATTGCGAAGAAAATACCGAAAGATTCACCCGTAATACTCTACTGTCAGAGTCGCGGCTGCAAATTTTCAGACTTGATCGCGGTGGAATTAGCCAAGCTTGGTTTTACGGACTTATCGATCTATAGAAATGGGTATGCCGAATGGGAAACGAAAACACGTTAGCAACAAGGAACGCGTCCATTTCGTTCCTAGGAGTGCTATCGCATTTTTTTCGGATTGCGATTGCATTGTTGTTGATTACCTCTGGGCTCCTGCACCTCCAAAACGTGCCGGCGCATTTCGTCGCGATTGCAAATTATAGAATTGTTCCGGTACCCGTTAGTCGATTTCTTGGGTTTGGCCTGCCAAGCTTGCATGTAGTTGTCGGTGTTTCGCTTTTGCTTAGCGAAAATCGTTGGCTGTGTTATCTGTCGTCGGTTGGGCTATTCGGAATCTACATGACGGCTCAACTCTCTGTTTTGCTGCGTGGTCTACGGATTGATTGCGGTTGCCTTGGGCCCAGCGCTTCGTCGACTATCGGAGTCGATACGGTTTCGAAGACCGCGTTTTTGCTGATCGTTAGTATCTGGCTTGCATGGCAGGAGGAGGATCGGCCACACTGCCGTGTCCTACCCCACTCCTCCCGTCAATCAAATGATAGGAAAGCAATTACTTTGATCGAATTGTTGGTCTGTATCTCAATGATTGGACTGTTGATTGCCTTGATCCTCCCAGCAGTCCAATCAGCTCGAGAATCTGGGCGTCGAACGTCGTGTTCGAACAATCAGCGACAGCTTGTTTTGGCGGTCCAACTTCACGAAGGTACTAATAAGGCGTTTCCGTCAACTGGCTGGGGATACAACTGGGTTGGGATGCATGATCAAGGTACTGGCAAGAGGCAGCCTGGTAGTTGGATTTATGCCGTTTTGCCTTTGATTGAACAAACCAGTTTATGGTCAGCCTCACCAACTGTGATCCAACCTCATACCAGCGACAATTTTCAGCGTTATGTTATTGAAAAAGTCCCTCAACTCATTTGCCCTTCAAAAGGACTCGGAGTTACTTTGCCGGCCAACGTAGGTGTCGCGTATCGATACGGATCCAACATAACAATGGTTTCACGATCCGATTACGCAGTTAATGCTGGTGACAAGCTATTAGAAAACAACGCAGGTCCAGTTTCGGTCAACGATGTCAGCTTCGTTTGGCCGAGGCTCGGCAATCCGAGCGGAATGGCTTATGTTCGTTCTGAAGTAAGGCATTCAGACGTCACGGACGGAACAACGAACGTGATTTATTGTGGTGAAAAGTGGTCTGAACGCACCGGACTCGCCGATCGCGGTTACGACCAGCCTTGGTCGACAGGGGACTCACAGGAATCTAGACGATTCACTGAAAAGATTCTATTGCGCGACGGTTCAAAAGGAGGTGAATTAGAACGATTTGGCTCAAGCCACGCTGGTGGTGGTGTCTTCGGTTTTGTCGATGGTTCGGTGCATATTATTCATTTCTCAATTCACCCAACAGTTTTCCGGACGCTTGGAAACAGGTTTGACGGCAACGATGGAGTAGGCAACATTGACTAATCGGCCTTGAGAGCGTTGACTAACCCATCGAGGCCGGTTGCACCTGGCCAGAAAGAAGATTTAGCCAATCACGACATTGAGAATTCTATTTGCGATTGGATTCGCGTCGATTGGTGCTATTAGCGGGCAGATTCAATCGCGATAGGACATTGTGCAAATAAGTCTGACGATGGAAGAGCCAGGTGCCACGCCTCACTGCACCGACTCGGCAATCACCAGGGCGTTTATTTGTTCAATCACGTCAGCATCGAGCTTCATATGCATGGCTTGGACGGACTCAATGATTTGTTCGGGACGTTTCGCACCCAACAAAGCGACACTGATTCCAGGTTTGGTCAACGTCCATGCAACCACCAGTTGAGCGACTGTGCAATCCAACTCGTTGGCTAGATGTCTAAGTCGATCAAGGACATTCTGAGCGTCTTGAAAGGCCTGGCCCTGGAAGATTGGGTAAGTCAACCTGCGATCTGTTGGATCAAAAACATGGTCTCGTTTCAGCCGACCCGAGAGCAATCCTTTCATCAATACCCAGTAGCAGACCATCGCTATGTTGTTGGGCAAGGAAAAAGGCAGTAGCTCGCAGATGGCATCTTGCTGAAATAGGTTGAAATAGGGTTGGATAGCGACAATAGGACAAACGGCTGCGAACCTAGTGGCTTGTTCGAGATTTACATTAGAGACCGCTGCATAACGAGCCCAACCGCGTTTGCAGATTTCCGCAATCGCTTCGGCGGACTCTTCGATGGGAACCATCGGATCAGGTGAGTGCAGATACATCACATCGACATGGTCCATACCTAGCCGAGTCAGACACTCTTGGGCTTGAGCAAAGAGTGTCTCGCGCCGACCGTCGACCACACGTTGCTTTTTGTCGTCCCAGTGGGCACCGACTTTGTGCGCGATGACGGCTCGATCACGGGACGTCCGCAACGCAGAACCGAGTACCCGATCACTACGACCGTCATAACCATACGAGTACGCCGTATCGAAAAAGTTGACGCCATGATCGAGGGCAGCGCGAATGGTGTTTATAGACAGTTCGTCCGTGACTCCTAGAGAACTTATGCCGGACATTGGCCAGCATCCAAGCCCCACCCGGCTGACATGCAAGTCGGAGTTGCCTAGTCGAGTCAAATGCGATGTGTCGATTGGGTTTGGCATAAATCGGCTTAGGAATTGGCTAAGAATAGAAGAAACGGCAGAAACCGCGATTGTACTCATTCCTCAGCGGATGACACGAAAGCACTATTGCGATATGCTTTTGGATGCCATATTCGAGTCGAAGCCTCCTGATTCCCTCAAAACAATTCTACTTCCCATGACCGAAATTATCGTTCCGTCCGTTGGCGAAAGCATTTCCGAAGTCCAAATTGGACAGTGGCTCAAGAAAGAGGGTGACTGGGTCGCGGCCGGTACAGACCTTGTCGATCTGGAAACAGAGAAAGCGTCGGTGCAGATCTCGGCTCCCGAGGATGGTATTTTAGTTAAAATCTTAAAGCAGAACGAGGAGTTTGCAGCGGTCGGAGACGTGATCGCTTCCTTTGAACCTGCACCAAAGTCTACTGCGCCCCCAGCCGCTGCGCCCCCAGCCGCTTCGCCGCAGGCTCCTGCAGTTTCTCCAATTGCCGATGGACCGACAGCCTCGGCTTTAACAGCACCACAACCGATTGGTGCGCC
>JBBRJI010000178.1:0-9332 GCA_038219625.1 Pirellulales bacterium
AACGTACTTCGAGCTCTAGCCATCGTTGTATGAACCGCCAGAGCGATGGATACGATTGAAAAATAGACGGCGGATTCGCCTTAGGGTCGCGATGGTCTCGCAGTTCCTTAACCGCGATTTGAGTTCTGCGATCGAACAACTGCTCAATCGTAAATCGTTTGCCATCTTGAAGCGCCCGAGTCAAATCCTCCAAAATAGAATCAGGCGTCTTGCCGCGGATCAAAGCGCATTCGCCCAGACGATAGCCGTGCTCTACCAATCGGACCGTCCAACGCCAATCTTCAATCATCGGGGCCGTTACGTCTCGACCTGAACTCGCATCGCTCGCCTCAGCTCTGGGTAGCTGCGCAATGGGTCGGACCGGTTCATCGCTAGGTGGTGGCGCATTTTCCGTTGCTGCGACTGCGACCGAATGGAGCCCCGTACTCACGGTTTCCGCAATCGGCTTTATTGGCGTCGGCTCGGTCCTTTCCGGAAACTTAGGTGCCGTAGTGGCCGTTGGGATCGCAGCTTTTTCCGCAGCCTGAATGCATTGATGAACATATTGCATCAGCAAAGCAGGGATCTGTTGTGTACCGGCAATGCACCCGCTGCCCGTATCGGATATGGAAATCGTCATTTTCCCGACCCGCAGTTCAGACAAGCAAAGCAAGCCAACATCCAGCGTTTGGTCTAAAAAACCGGATGCATGCGATTTTTTCCAAGTTTTGAGGATGCCAAATTCCGATAGTCGTTGCAATCGAAGTCCCTGAACGGCCTTGCTTTCGACTCCAGAAAGGTGTTGCGACAACAATGTCTTGCTCAAATAGCCATGCGTCCGTTCAACCGCTTTGAGAATAGTAATGATCAAGTCGTAGGCTGGCTTGGTCTCGCTGGGCAGGAGAGGAGTGGGGGAGGGCGGAGTGGGGGAGGGCTCGGGCGCAACGGTTGGTTTTTGCTGAAGCTCGACCTCAGTTGGAGTCGTTGGTTTCGGCTTTGACTTTTTGTCTTTTACTTGGCTATTCGCGATGCCAACTACTTTGGGCATATTGGGCCAGCCCGTTTTTCCTTGACATCGGTCGCAGATGCCGCAATTCGACGCCGAGACGTCACCAAAGTATTCCAGAATCGTACGCTGTCGGCAGGACCGGCTTTGTGCGTAAGCGACCATACGATCGAGCTTTTCGTAGTCGGCCTTTTTTCGGGCAGCCAGTGTTTCATGATCGATCTTGAGTTCACTAAAGGGGACGTCGCGACGTCGGAAGTGAATGGCACGGCCTCGAAACGGAGGGACATACTCAAAGCTATCCAATTTGCATAGCTCGCGAAGAGTTCGATTCAATGCATCACGATCCATCTGCAATTGCTGCATCAACCACCTCGGGTGAATATAGACCGCTTCTTCGCGTCGATCGGCGATGGCTTTCTCTACGGCTCGCAGGACGTTTCGTTGGACATTAGCCCCCTTTGGAAGCAAATCGAGCAAAGTAGGCAACTTGGTATCGATCCGAAACATGGCCAATCCCCCGGACATCTCCAGCCGTTCCATGACCGTCGTGCGGCCAAGGATTTGGAGACACGAGTTGATGGCTTCTGTCGTAGCCGGGGCATTGGTAAGTTCACGAATTTCCTCGGCTGTCAATTCGATCGGGTCTTCGGGCCGCTTTACCAGTAGATCGTAGACGGATTCCAAAAGCTCCCGCGGCGGATTGGCGTTCTCAATGAAGAACTCTTGGATGTATCGATCTTGTGGGCTGTAGAGCAATACACATTGAGACGGCAAGCTATCGCGGCCTGCACGGCCAGCTTCTTGATAATAGGCTTCGAGGGTGCCTGGTGTATTGTAGTGAACCACATATCGCAGATCCGACTTGTCGATCCCCATGCCAAATGCATTGGTGGCGATGATGACTTTCAGTTGCCCACCCATGAACTGCTCTTGAATGAGTTTGCGTTGTTCAGGCATTAGGCCCGCATGGTAAGCGCCGACACTAATTTTCAGTTCTTTTCCGATTTGCTCGACCAGGGCTTCGCAGCGTTTTCGTGTCGCGGCATAGACGATGCCTGCTCCAGGCTGATTCTTGATGAACTCCAGAAGTTGCTTGTCCTTGTCCCGGTCCCCCATGCAAAGCATCGAGCCGAGGTAAAGATTATCGCGGGCAAAGCCCGTGATGAAGTGTTTGGCTACGCGTAACTTGAGCGAGTCGACGATATCTTGGCGGACCTTGGGGGTCGCGGTCGCAGTCAGAGCAACGGTTTGAACGCCACCCAAAGCCTCGCGAAACCGACCGAGTCGTTGGTAGTCTGGACGAAAGTCATGTCCCCATTCACTGATGCAATGGGCTTCGTCGACCGCAAGAAGCTGGATCGGAGTAGTTCGAATCGCATCCAGAAATCGGGAGTTCCGAAGCCGTTCTGGTGCGACATAAACCATGGAATAGTGCCCACCGGCCACATGTTCGAGCCTTTGATTCTGCTCGGCAGCCGACAACGTGCTATTGATCAACGTAGCGGAGATACCGCGATTCGAGAGCGAGTCCACCTGATCTTTCATCAATGCAATCAGAGGCGATACAACGATCGTCAAGCCGGGTCGGACCAAACTGGGCAATTGGTAGCAAAGGCTTTTTCCGCCTCCAGTAGGCATTACGCACAAGCAATCGTGGCCTGCGATAATGTGGCTAATGACCTCCTGTTGGCCTTTGCGAAAATCCTCAAGGCCAAAGCGATTCAAAGCCGCATGCAAATCAATCTGCCCAAGAGCGGCCATAAAATATGCAGTCCTCTCGCCGCAAAGGAATTTTTATCTCGATTCGATCAACGAAGCATTTTCTATTGGATTTCGGTTTGTGGCAAGTAGTGAGGCACAGCGGCGCCGGACGCTCGCCTTAGAGCCTGTGGGCTGATAGTTGGTTGGAAATCTCAAATGCAATCTCTAGTGCTTGTTCGTAATTCAAGCGAGGGTCAAGCTGGGTTTGGTAGGCCGACCCTAAGTCCGACTCGGTTAGTCCTCTTGAACCTCCGACGCACTCTGTTACATTTTCCCCTGTGAGTTCCAAATGAGCGCCACCCAACATGGAGCCGCAGGCTCGATGAATCGCGAACGACAGTCGGAGTTCATCCACTATATCATCGAATCGGCGAGTTTTGCGTCCATGGGCCGTCGATACGGTATTACCATGCATCGGATCGCAGACCCATAGCACCGATCGATTCGCTTGTCGAATCGCTTCGATTAACGGTGGTAACGCCGTTTCCACCTTGGCGCGTCCCATGCGATGAATGAGCGTCAGTCTCCCTGGTTTATTGTCCGGATTCAACAACCTAGTCATCTCGATCAGTTCGTCCGTTTGCATGGACGGCCCCACCTTGACCGCAACCGGATTGCGAATCCCTCGGAAGTATTCGACGTGGGCGCCGGAGAGCGCTCGCGTGCGCTCCCCAATCCAAGGCAAATGCGTCCCTAGATTGTAGTACCCGATCCCGCGTACACTCTGGCGTGTCAATGCGGTTTCGTAATCGAGATGCAACGCTTCATGCGAGGTAAAGAAATCGACCCGTTTGAGATCCGAGGAACGGTCTGGGAGAATCGTTTCTACAAACCGAATGGCATCGCCGAGCGATTTTACCAACTCCCGATAGCGCAGGGCCACTTCTCCCTTGGCTTCATCCACGAAGAGCAAGTTCCAATTTTCTGGATGATGCAAATCCGCGAATCCACCTTCACTCAGGGCTCGAACAAAATTAAGGGTTAACGCGGAACGCTCATAGCCTCTCAACAAAAGCTCTGGGTTGGCTCGGCGAGATTCCTCATTGAAATCAAATCGATTGACCAAATCGCCTCGGTAACAAGGAAGCGACACACCATTTTGTGTTTCTGTGTCGCTGGAACGCGGCTTAGCATATTGCCCGGCCATTCTACCGACCCTCAAAATTCGTTTTCGTGATCCGAAAACAATGGCCAAACTCATTTGCAATAGCAACTTGAGCTTGCTCGCAATGGGTTCCGTTTGGCATTGGTCAAAGGTCTCTGCGCAATCGCCACCCTGCAGCAGCCATGCTTCTCCACGCTGTGCAGCCGCGATCCCGTCGTGCAGATGATCCACCTCCCAACTTGTCACCAGGGGTGGCATCATGCTAATCTGGTTTAGCACAGAGGAAAGCGCGTTCGAATCCGAGTATTCCGGTTGCTGTGATATTGGAAACGACTTCCAAGAGGACGGAGACCAAGGTTGAGACATGGACAAATAGGGAGATTTCAAGGGGGTGGGACTATGGACAATGGTCAACAATCAGCGATTGGAACCGCCAATAGAATAGCCCGATCCCCTGAAATTCAGAGGCCAATTTAAGCCATCCATCGAGAATCCTATCCAAAACACGGGAAACCAGTGTTGTTTCAATGGAATCTTTTAGGCATTGCCAAAGTTCACGTTCAGAATTCCCATTCTGCAACCGAACCGATAGCATTCTAATGGCCATTTGATCCTCGCCCCGCTGCGACCGACGTGGCTGACAATCTCCAAGGAGTACTATGCGACCTTTTCTGGCTCCACATCGATGCTCAGGCTGCGAAATTCGCAAGCCGCTCTGCTTCTGCTCGCACATTCCCCGGATTGCACTTGAAACACAAGTGATCATCCTTATGCATACTTGCGAAGAAGTGCTCACGACGAATACGGCTCGGTTAGCCGCAAAAGTTTTGACCAACAGCCAAGTTCGCATTCACGGTCGACGGGACGAGCGGATGTCAACGAACGGCTTGATCGAATCGGGACGGACATCATTGCTGCTCTATCCAAGCCCAATCGCGGTCGAACTTACACCTGAATTCGTCTCCCAAATCGAAACTCCGATCAACTTGATCGTTCCAGATGCCAATTGGAGGCAAACCACCAAATTTGTTCGCCACGAACCTTCGCTGGTCGGTATCCCTCACGTTAAGCTTTTGCAAGGACCACCGTCCGAGTACCGCTTGCGCACGCAACGAGATATACAGCATCTTTGTACTTTGGAAGCCATTGCGAGAGCCATTGGAGTTTTAGAATCTACGGCAGCTCAAGCCAGCATGGAAACACTCCTGCGCGTGCTTGTCGAGCGGACGCTATGGTCGCGGGGGCAAATTGCCGCCAGCGAATGCCATACCGCCGGTATCCCGCCCGAGGCGCTGCGCAACTAAGCCATCGCAGTAAGATTCGATTAAGACTAAGATGCTTGTTACTCATACTCAATGAAATGGTACTCGAACTCGAAAAGCTAAGTCCAAAGGATGGTGATCCATGACATGTCTACACATTCGACATTTCAAGCAACCGCAGTGCAGCCTAGGATGGCTAAAACTTCTGTTGGCGACACTATTGAGCCTTAAGGTTTGCTCAACCCCGGTGTTTGCGAATGCCAGTGAAGCACCATCCAAGGAAACATTTGTGGAACCGATTGCTGCTATCATCTACACCCATTGCTCCAATTGCCATCGGCCAGGTCAAGCTGGGCCATTCCCGTTGCTCAGCTATTCGGATGTGTCGCAGCGAGCGGCGACCATTCAAGCGGTCATTCGAGATAGCTACATGCCTCCATGGAAGCCGATTCATACCGGAATCGATTTTTCAAATGATCGAAGATTGAGCGATCAAGAAAAAAAGCAAATCGACGCTTGGATTGCTGCAGGATGCCCCGAGGGAGATCCATCGAAAACCCCAAAGGCACCGGACTTTCCGGAGGGTTGGAGTCTCGGAACACCCGACCTTCTTGTGCAAATGGAAAGCCCATTTCAAATCCCAGCGGATGGACCCGACCTTTATCGTTCGTTCGTTTTTCCTGTCGGTCTGCCCGAAGACAAATGGATCAAGGCGATTGAGGTGCGACCAACAGCTAGAGGTGCCGTTCACCATGCTTTGTTCTTCCTGGATATCGACGGTGCCGCCAAAGAACAAAAGAGTGCGGATGGTCAACCTGGTTTCGCTGGCATGAATTTCCTTAAGACGAGAGGCAATGCCTTAGAACGCATGCCAGAAAGTCTCGCGCGGGGATTGGGTGGATACGTTCCGGGTGCAACGCCAAACCGTCTGCCTGGCGACTTAGCAAGATTCCTACCAAAGGGCAGCGATATTGTCATGCAGACCCACTTTCACCCAACTGGAAAGAAAGAAACGGAGCAATCGCAACTCGGACTTTATTTCGCCGACGTAGCTCCCAAACAGCTATTGGTTCCAGTGCAATTGCCACCAATCTTTGGGATGGGAGCAGGCATCGACATAGACGCGGGAGACGCGAATTATTTGCTTCACGATGAGTACGTTTTGCCGATCGATATCGTGGGATTCGAAATCGGTGGCCACGCGCATTACATCTGCCGCAAAATGACAATGACTGCAACGCCGCCCGGTGGCGAGCCGATTGAGTTGCTGCGAATCGACGACTGGGACCTCGATTGGCAGGACCAGTACTTGTTCAAAAGCCCGGTCTCACTTGCGAAAGGGACGAAACTAAAGGTTGACATTGTTTACGACAACTCCGCAGAGAATCCGGAGAACCCGTTTTCACCACCGCGTCCCATCAGTTGGGGACGTGAATCCACCGACGAAATGGGGTCCATCACGATGCTTGCAATCGCCAAGAATGAAGAGGAACGCGTGATTCTTGAGCAGGATATCAAGGCCCGAACGAGAGAGAGCCTTCGGAAACGCATCAGTTCGCAATTGGGAGGCCTCGGCGGACTCCTAAGTCGTAGCAGCCCTTTCAACGGCAGCTTGCTCAAACTGTTGGATCGGAATCGCGACGGTAAATTGCAAAAAAGCGAGATTCCAGAGAAACAACGAGATCGCTTGTTGGATCTCATGGACACCAACAATGACGAAGTAATAGATCAAAACGAATTAGACAACGGCAAGAAATCGATCGAGCAATTCCTCAATGCAATACCCAGAGGAAAGTAAGGAATTAGGATTGTCGCATTTTGCTGCGTATAGTCGCCTTTTGCTCCGCAAAAGTTCGTGTACGAGGCGCACTTTCGCAGAGCGAAAGGCGACAATCTTCGAAACAAAGGATAGACAATGACACAATCTGCAAACTACTTAACGTCGCACGGCCGAAACCCCAGACGCTACGTACTCTTCGCTCTTTTGCTGATCAACCTAATTCCGGCTCTCGCTCGGACCGCTGATGAAAAATCCAGTTCGGCCCAAGCTCGTGGCCTTGTAAAGTTCACCGACGTTGGCGGCAAGTCGTATTCCCTCCAAGCCTCCCCAGAGCATAAGGCATTGGTGTTGACCTTTGTGACCACCGATTGTCCGATTGCCAATAGCTATCAGCCTTTGCTCGCAAAGTTGCACAAGGAGTTTCAGAACCGAGGCTTTGAGTTCCTCTTAATCCACGAAGGACCGGATCAAACGCTAGAGAAACTGAAGGAGCATTCGAAGGATTATGCGGTACCCTTTTCAGTAGTGATGGACGCGGATCATGCGATTGCTCGACAGGTAAGAGCAACAAAAACGCCGGAGGTTTTTGTAATTGGACGAGATGGTGCACTCGTTTATCAAGGACGCATCGACGATCTTCATCAAGGATTTGGAAAAAAAAGGGCAGCCGCAACGCGCGAAGATTTACGGATCGCGCTTCGGGAACTCGATGCGGGAGAAGACATCCGTGTTCCCAAGACCGAAGCGGTCGGGTGTTCGATTCCGCTGAAATAGGCGTTTCGATGTTGACTAGTTTCGATCGATGCGTTGAAATGGTTTCGTTTAACCTGGGTTAAACGAGTCAAGTTTAAAGTTCCCCAAGTTGTGAAAGCATCGACCAACCAGCAATCCGCTGCGGTGCAACAAATGAATCCTTCGAAACTGAGGCGTTCTATAGCACACGAAGCTGCTAGGCTTCTCTATCTACACGAAGAGTCCGAGTACTACCGAGCCAAACAGAAAGCTTCGCGACGGCTGTGTCAAGGTTGGGTCAAGCCCGCGGATTTGCCCACGAATGCCGAGATTCGGGAAGCCGTTCAGTCGTTCGCTCGAATGCACGAGGGTCCTGGTCGACTCGATGCGTTGCGAGACATGCGATTGACCGCGTTGCGAGTGATGCGATTGATCAGCAAATTTCATCCTAAGCTCATTGGTAGCGTTTTGACGGGCCATGTGCGTCAAGGCTCGGATATCGACATTCATGTCTTTTCCGACAGTATCGAAGCGGTTGCCGCCTGCTTCGATGACGAATGTATCCCTTATGAGATCGAGCGAAAGCAAGTCCGCAAAGACGGAATCCACACGACCTACACACACATTCATGTTCGCGAATCCTATTGCATCGAACTGACCGTCTACCACGAAAATATGCGCAGCCACGGCTTCAAAAGCTCCATCACCGGCAAACCGATCGAACGAGCCAGCATGCATGAGCTTGAGGAGTTGATCCGGCAAGAGTATCCAGACATCGACACGGAACAAACCTTGTCCGAAATGAACGAAACCCCCGATCCTTATCAAGTCTTTTATAGCCTGTTGTTACCACTAGAGAACGTTAAGCAACATCCGAAGTATCATCCTGAGGGGGACGTTTTGTACCATAGCTTGCAAGTCTTTGATTTGGCTTGCGATGCCATGCCGTACGATGAGGAGTTCTTGTTAGCCGGGTTGCTGCACGATGTTGGCAAGGGAATCGATTCCGCTGCACACGTCGAATCTGGCTTAGAGGCACTCGAGGGATTGATCACCCAGCGAACTCATTGGCTGATTGCCAATCACATGGAAGCCCATCGCATTTTCGATGGAACGATTGGTTCACGGGCACATCGACGATTGCGAGAGAACGAGAGTTATGAAGATTTGCTTATTCTGTCGGAATGTGACAGGGGTGGTCGTGTACCGGGGGCAGTAACGACCGAACTCGAGGACGCCGTCGAGTACCTCCGTACGTTAGGGGATGAATTTTGGAGTAGAAATACGTAGGTCAGTCGCTCCGCCGACTGACGGTCCGCGATCATCGCACGCAGCCGTTTTCCCCATTTGAAACACAATGGAACTGCAACCCACAGGCAGAATTGCGAATACCAAGTACAATTCCTCTTGCCTCTGTCTATTTCCCTTTGGAATCAAAGTCAATGAAAATTGTTCGAATCTTTGCGCATCGAGTCGAGTTGCCCTTGGTTGAGGGAACGTACAAATGGTCTGGCGGCAAATCGGTTTCTGTTTTCGATAGCACGATTGTGGGCGTCGAGACGGACGTGGGCTTGATTGGATATGGTGAGGTCTGCCCGTTGGGGCCGTTTTATTTGCCGGCTTACGCCGAAGGGGTACGAGCTGGATTGCGAGAGCTAGGTCCCCACTTAATCGGCTACGACCCGTGCGAACTTGCGAAGCTCA
>JBBRJI010000179.1:0-9314 GCA_038219625.1 Pirellulales bacterium
CAGGATGTTCCGCTCGACATCGAAGGGACGGTCGAAGAGGTCGTTGCTCGCGGTCTACCTGCTGACATGAACGAAATAGAAAACCATTGGCAACGAGATCAATTCGTCGAAAGGATCCTTGCGCAAATGGAACTGGATGGAGCCGTCCAGTTCCAAAGCCTATCCACCGGGATGAAACGGCGGGTGTTGCTCGCGCAAGCAATTGTAAGTAAACCCGAAGTGTTGTTGCTCGACGAACCGACGAATCATTTGGATATCGACGCGATTACTTGGCTCGAAGGTTTCTTAAGTTCGCTACCGAGCACTTTGCTTTTCGTAACGCACGACCGGGCCTTCCTGACTCGACTGGCCAAACGCATTTTAGAGATCGATCGAGGCCAACTCTTTGACTGGACTTGCGATTATCCCACCTTCCTCAAGCGAAAAGAACTGGCTCTTCACGCCGAAGAGAAACAGCAGTCCCTTTTCGACAAGAAGCTAGCGCAAGAGGAAGTCTGGATTCGAACTGGAGTCAAGGCACGGCGAACGCGCAATGAAGGCCGCGTTCGAGCCTTGGAAGCAATGCGTTCGGAGCGGGCTCAACGACGCAAGACCGAGGGTACGGTCAAAATGCAAATCGATGCAGGCGATCGAAGCGGAATGCTCGTTTGCAGCCTTACCGATGCATCGTTTGGTTATGGCAAAGATGTCATTATTCCACCGCTCGACTTAACTATCATGCGGGGTGACAAAGTCGGCATCATCGGTCGAAATGGGGCTGGTAAGTCGACACTGCTCAAAGGCCTACTAGGCAAGCTTGCTCCATTGCAAGGGAGCGTCAGACAAGGCACGAAACTCGAAGTGGCTTACTTCGATCAAACCCGAGAGATCCTGGATCTCGATAAGACCGCCGAGGAAAACGTTGGACTTGGCAAGACCATGATTACCGTCAATGGCAAGACCAAGCACATCATCGGTTATCTTCAGGACTTTCTCTTTACTCCCGAACAAGCCCGTTCACCGATTCGTTTTTTCTCGGGCGGTCAGCGAAACCGACTCCTGTTGGCCAAGCTTTTTGCACGTCCAGCCAACATGCTCGTAATGGACGAACCGACGAACGATTTGGATACCGAGTCCTTGGAATTGCTCGAAGAACGCCTAGTCGATTACGAAGGGACCGTTCTGGTCGTAAGCCATGATCGTGCGTTTCTAGACAATGTAGTCACTAGCACCATCGTGTTCGAACCCGAGGGGATCAAAGAGTATGTAGGTGGCTATGACGATTGGCTTCGGCAACGTCAGTCGGGCAAAAAAGCTGTGGCAGCGGCTGAATCGAACCGGAGATCGAACGTTTCTGCTTCGGTGTCCAAGTCGAACGGGTCGCAGTCCGATTCCGGCGTCGAGTCGGTAGCAGTCGCAAAGAAACTGAGCTTCAAAGAAAAGCAGGAGCGAGAAAAACTTCCTGTGCAGATCGAGCAGTATGAAGCTGAGCAGCGATCGATCCACACGAAAATGGCCGAACCCGAATATTTCAAAAGGGCACAATCGCAAATCGTCAAGGACCAGCGTCGGTTGAGTGACCTGGACGATCTGCTAGTGCAATCCTACGCCCAATTGGAAGAGTATTTAGCCCGCGAGGCCTAAACTCTTGACGAGTTTCGCTACCCTAATCGCTAGGTCAAAAGTCTTGGCGACTTTCGCTACCCTAACCGCTAGGTCAAAAGTCTTGACGAGTTTCGCTACCCTAACCGCTAGGTCAAAAGTCTTGGCGACTTTCGCTACCTACGGTCAAATCGGACACTTATTTATCGAACGGTCCAAATGTCCACTCAATCGATTCGCAGACAATCCGGAAGCGGCGCACCTAAGTCGAGCAAATCTTTCGAAACAGGATGTTCGAATACCAGCCGCTTGGCATGCAGCCAATAGCCCGCGTCACCCGGCAAGCCCGGCTGGTCGATCTTCGGTTGACCGCCTGCGGCGTAGAGAGTGTCGCCTAAAAGCGGATGTCCGATGAAGGCAAGGTGTATGCGAATCTGGTGCGGTCGCCCGGTATGCAAGTCCACTTCGAAGACCGTCGAGTCGGATCGTCGCTGAAGTGTCCGAGCCACGCTGCGTGCAGACTTGCCTGATTCGCTGGCAGCATAAACTTTTCCTAAGCGTGGGTGTGCGATCTCTCCGATAGGTGAGCGGATATCATAGGATTCTTGCGATGCTACCAAACGGCTAAGGGCTTGATATTGTTTTCGCACCTTGGACCAACCTTGACTGATCGTCGAAGCTGTCTGAGTGTCCAATGCGAACAAGACTAGTCCTGAAGTCGCACGACCCAAGCGATGCAGCGGTCGGGCTGTTGGAAAATCGGTCCGAACGAGGCTTAATAGCGTATTGAGGTAGAAACCGGCGCCTGGGATGGTCGGCAAGCCGCTGGGTTTGTTGACCGCCAGCAATTGTGCGTCTTGATAGATGACGGTGTAGTGTTGGGGCGTATTTTCTTCGAGCCAAGCTGGTCGATTCCAGATCAAGACACTTCCTGCACGAAGGGACTCGGTGCCAGTTGCCGTTTTACTGTCTAGGGAAAGTTCGCCGGCGTCCAATCGACTCTGCCATTCCGATTGGGTTGAATGAGAAAAGTGCTGAGCCAGATACGCAAGCGTGGATTGCCCCGAGGCCTTAGGGCAAAGCACATGGCGATAGCAGTAACCTTGGTTGAGCTTCATGCAATGATGGCTTCTTGGAATTCCTGTTGTTTGTCGCCTTTCGCTCTGCGAAAGTGCGCTTCAGAAACGCACTTTCGCAGAGCGAAAGGCGACAATAATCCGAAATGTCAAATTTTGTTCAAAATTCTTTATTTTCGTGTTCGTCGTTTGTATTATGGGGGGTTTGCGTCCCGACTCAGACTCTTTCTTTTATGACCTTCACACGTGAATCCATCATGACTCGAAACTTGTTTTGGAAAAGCGCGGCGCTTTGCGTCGCGTTTCTGACATCGAAAGCCAACGCTGGCATCATTTTTGATTACTCGAATGATGGCGGATTCTTTACCTCGAACTTGGTAGCCAAGGCTGCCCTTGAGAAAGCTGGTGCGGACATCAATGCGGTAATCAACTATAACCTCGCGGCAGTTACCAATGATACAATCGTCGGTACAAGCGCAGGTGGCGTCGGTGCGGGCGGAAAAACGGTGAGTTTTGATTTCAATTACGCGTATACGAATCCCTCCACAGGCGCACCTGTCGACATCCTCAACACAGTCCTGGCCGCGAATGAAGTTCGAGTTTTTGTGGGAATGAGAAACCTAACAGGCGCAACGCTGGGACAGGGAGGACCAGGCGGTGCGGGCTTATCCGTGTCTGGATCTGGTGGTGGTGGAGGGACGTTTGCGGCTGCTGTCGCTAGTGCTCAGGCCGCGGAGCAACATGGTCGTGGCAGCGGGCCGACGATTTCGACCCTTTCGGGCACAATTGGTGGGGCGCCATTTTCCTTTAACGTTGGTTCGACCATCGGCAATCTCTGGTTCGACTCGGACACCGACAACAACGGAGCCACGGACGACAATACAACACTTAACGCAAATTGGCATTTCGATAGCACAACGGCCGTGGCAGGCGGCAAGAGCGATTTCTATTCGGTCGCGCTCCACGAAACTTTGCACGCCATTGGATTCGGAACTTCTCAGACATGGAATTCGCTGATTACAGGCGGAGACGATTGGACGGGTGCCAATGCGATAGCCGCGAATGGTACCGGTGTCAACTTAATTGATCCCAGCGGACACATCGCGGGTGGGATCATGAGCACCCGTCTTTCCGACGGTGGATTGCAAGAAACGGTAATGTCACCTAGTATTACCATTGGTACAAGAAAGTCGTTAACGGCGCTTGATGTCGCGTTCCTTCAAGATCTCAACTACAGTATCGTGGCCGTTCCTGAGCCTTCGTCCATGTTATTGATCGCTGCCGTCGCCGGTCTTGCGACTGCAAGGGCACGCCGCAAGAAGGGCTCGCCCGAAGTTGCGAACTACTAGTGATGAATGGGGAGATTAAAACCATGTTTTGTTTGAGGCGGGGTTATAGGGCAGCTTCACTGTGTTATTGGGCAGTATCACTGTGCTTTGCCTTCAGTTTTGCGTTTACGGCAGTTGCAGAAGTCTACTCTCAACGCCCTTCGACAGAAATTCGAGTGGTGAGTTTCAATATCCGATATGGGACCGCAGCCGATGGCGAAAACCATTGGGATCGTCGACGTTCCTTCTTAATCGAAACCATTCAAACACTTAAGCCGGACTTGCTCGGAACTCAAGAGACGCTTGGTTTCCAACGCGATTTTCTTGCCGACAAGCTCCCCGATTTCGATCATCTTGGAGTAGGCAGAGACGATGGGAAAGAAGCTGGCGAGATGATGGCTCTGTATTACCGACGCGATCGGTTTGAAAAACTGGACGGCGGTCATTTTTGGCTCAGCGAAACTCCTGATCAAGTGGGGAGCAAGAGCTGGGAGAGTTCCTTACCGCGGATGGCGACTTGGGTCAAGCTTCGAGATCGCAGTCAGCCAACGGCACCCAAAGTTCTATTCTTGAACACGCATTTTGACCACAAGAGCCCGGCGGCTCGATTGGAGTCGGCTAAGCTGATTCGAAAGAAGATTTCGGATCTGGGGGAGGGATGCTCCATCGTTGTTACGGGCGACTTCAATGCCGACCAAATGAGCCCTCCCTACAAAGCGCTTTTTGAGAAGATCAACGACCAAGATTCACCCGTGGTCGACACGTTTCGAGTACTCCATCCCGAACAAACCGCCAACGAGGGGACGTTTTCTGGTTTCAAGTCGGAGGCCACGAGCGGGGCTCGCATCGACTGGATAGGGGCGTCAAGAGACTGGAAAGTTGGTTTGGCAGACATCGATCGTACAGCCAAAGAAGGTCGTACTCCTTCCGACCATTTCCCCGTCATAGCGGTCTTGCAACGACTGCCACCCTCTTCATGATTTTACCAACAATGATTTTGTCCTGATTTAATCGTATGAATTCTTATGACAAAATTATGTGGGGTAAAATCATCAGGCTATTCCATTTGAATTTAGTTGTTTTAAAATTCCAAAAGCAATTTGAGGGAACGGGCTTCCATATCTCCGCAAAAAACGCGACATTCCGGCGGTTCAACGATTGGGAGACGATAGTAAGGATCCAAGTCCGATTTGTGCAGGACAAGGTTGCCGGTGCCTGACCACATTTGTCCAGGCCCAAGTATCCACGTTGACGCCAGCAGTTCGCAGACTTTCGGTTTCGATTTGTCGGTGACCCCTGGGACCCCTGGCATCAAGCGGAGTGAGAGATAGTTGAGCGGGAACTCTCGGATTTGAGCCAACAGTAATTTCTTGGGAATCATTGAAAATGAGCAAACCGGTGAACCATTGCGGCTGTCAAGATGCCCGAAGTATTCAGCCCCAAGGCTGAATTGAATGGCTCCCATCGTTTTAGGAATTCCGGCGATCTCTCGTCCAGCGGCCATGGCTGTATCCGAAGTGACGTGCATGCGGAGCGGATAGTTAAACTCGACGACCTTCCCATCCTCGCTTTTATAAGGTTGCCCCTTTTCGTCGACATATTGGCAGATCAAGGATTGAGCGACCTCATTGTAGAAACCTATCGACGACCATGGATACGTCGCAAAGAGCATCTTGACCCTCGGTTTGGGGTCCAACGTCAACTGAGCAGGCAAAAACATGGCGGCAGCAACTGGATCCGTAACATACTCGAATGTCACAATCGTGCAATTTTTATATTGGTAGGGAAACTCTGGAAACAACGGCGCATCCACAGGCAGCGAGTAACCAAATTTCTCTTTCTTAAGTTGGCCTACAATCCGCGTACTTGATGAAACTGGGGTAGTTGTAGTGGGGTTGGTTGGAACTGGGTTGGGTGGAACGGGGTTGGGCTGGTCGCTTTGTGCTGCGGGTATCGTTTTGTCTTTTGACATAGTCCTCACCTGAAAAATATCTGCTTAGCCCGATCGAGTTTCGATGGGAACCAAAGAATTCGATGGTTTACTTCGGTTTACCACAATTCATATCTTGATTAGTCTACTTCGCGGGAGTTAGTATCAATAGTCCGTCAGCAAAGTGGGTACGAATATTGTGTGAAAATGAATACTCCGTTGGGGAATCCGGCTTTCGTCTGACTATTTTCAATGACTGCAGGAGATATTGCCATGCTTTGTTATAGAACAGTTGCTATCGTCTTCGCGGGAATCCTGATGAGCACTGTTCGTATTGACGGTGCCGATCCTGTTGAGCCAGCGTTGAAATTCCTTGATCAAAACTGGAAGTCGGGTTGGGCGGTAGGGGAGGCGAATTGGTATCACCATGCCAGTCAAGGCACGATGATCATTCCCTACGATTGGTTCATGGCATTGGAACAACCAATGAACATTCGTTCCAACGAACCGAAAATGTTCGCGGATCCCGATTATCTCGGCCAATTTGGTTTTCTTCGGAGTTTACCGGACAATAAATACAATCCTGGCAATCTGCCGATCGGTTTTGCGATCAGCTCTAGTTGGGTCGATCCCAACAACACTACACCCAAGCCACCGGTCAAAGCGTTAGGTTTGACATGCGCGGCCTGTCACACCGGGGAGATAACTCACGGCGAGAATCGCATTCGAATTGAAGGGGGATCAAGCTTGATCAACATTGGTGCGTTTCAAACAGCACTGATGCAAGCACTTTTTAATACGAATTCGAATTCGGAAAAATTCAGTGCGTTTTTCGCGAGATGGTTGAAAAGTCAAAGAATTCCACCCAAGCTTGAGGAATACGCCAAAGCGATTCTCAAAGACGAAGTGGAAAAAGCGGTTGCGACCGCTTTGATGGAACAGAAAATTGCAGCCGAATTGAAACTTCATACGGTCGACGCGGGTTTCGGCCGCACCGACGCGATGGCCAGGATCGGCAATCGAGTGTTCGGCAAGCGTGGCAAAATGAATCTGGCCGAAACCAATGCGCCGGTTAATTATCCTCATATCTGGGACGCCTCCTGGTTTTATTGGGTCCAGTACAACGCTTCGATTCGACTACCGATGGTTCGTAACATCGGTGAAGCATTAGGGGTTGGGGCCGCTATCAATGGAAATGCAGAATCCACGGTCGATGTCAAAAACCTGCATCTCATGGAAGATCAGTTGTCCGGAACGGCCCCCTTCTCCGGCTTGCAAGCCCCTGCTTGGCCTGAAGCAATCTTGGGCGAGATCGAGGGCTTCAAACAAGCCAATGGAAAGTGGGAAAAGGGCAGGTTGCTATACGAAGAACATTGTATCAACTGCCACTATCGTATAGAGGACTATCAACGCACGGAAAACCTCGATCGAAGCGAGAATAGGGAATTTTGGAGCAAGCCCAACCAATTCGGACGAAAGTTTATGAAACTGCCTTTTATCAACTTTACGGATATCGGTACCGATCCGGCAGCAGTGATCGATTTCTACAAACGGATTGTCTACGCTGGTTCGGTACATGACGAAAAATCAACGATGCCAGCCGCCGAAGCCTTGACCGTCGTGACCACAAAAGTGCGAGAGTTTGAATATACCAAACTGAATTTGAGCGCTGCCGACCAAGCAGCGTATGACGGTTATCGCGAACTACACACGGAAGAAGCAGCGATCGCACGGTTGGCTTACAAAGCCCGACCTCTCAACGGCGTGTGGGCCACCCCTCCGTTTCTCCACAATGGATCCGTCGCGAACCTATATGAACTTCTGTTGCCAGCCAATCAACGGATGAAAAGCTTTTATGTTGGCTCAACTGTGTTCGAACCAAAAAACGTTGGCTTCGAAACCAAATGGAAAGCCGGAAGTTTTCGGATGGACACAACCGTTCCGGGAAATCTGAATACCGGGCATGAATTCCGAAGTCTTACTACAGAAGAAGTGGACGCGTTAACGCCATTTCAAAAGAAGATGCTGGATGAAAACCAAGGTTGGGCGGTCGGTGGGGTAGTGGGACCACTGCTGGAAGACAACGAAAGATGGGAACTAATTGAATATATTAAGTCCTTGGGCAGCCCACAGCCTGGTCAAGAACGCGCGCCCTCTGGTGAACTACAGGCCATCAAGAAACTGTCTCAAGTCCAAGCGATGATCCATAGGAATAGTATTGGCCCAGACGGTAAGCCGCATCCGGAAAAACGAGGCCAACATCCGAAGAGTCACGGCACGGTCGAAGCCGTTTTTCGAGTAGCTGACTCCCTTGAGGATCGTTTGCGAGTTGGAATCTTTCAGCCCGGGAAAGAATACACAGCCTTAATACGTTTTTCGAACGGCGATAGCGAAAACGACGACGACGGAAAGCCGGACGCTCACGGAATGGCTATTAGAGTCTTCCTACCAAAGAATGACGCGAAAGAGTTTCTAACCGACGAAGCGGCAACAGGAAAATACCAAGACTTTGTGTTGGCAGACAACGAGACCTTTTTCGCAGAAAACGTAGACCACCTACTTACATTCATCACCACGGTCATGCAATCGCCAAAAGACCGGCAAGAAGAAGTCAAAGAGAAAATGGCAACAACCTCTCACAAAGGTCTCCAAGGATTTAAGAAAAAGCTAACGACGAGCCCGTTTGATACTGCCTACTTCAGCCAGACGCCGTATAAGTTTGGCGTGCTTGGGGCAAAATACCAGGTTGCCTCCAACAGCCAGAATCAAGTCCCGTCGGTAGTTCCACTCGTTGCAACACAACCCACATCCAAGGACTTTTTTCGCGAAGCGATGGTCAAGCGATTAGCTGCTGGGAATGCCCCAGTCAGTTTTGACTTCGGTGTGCAGTTGCAGACAGACGTAAAGAGTATGCCAATCGAAGATCCTACGAAAAAATGGAGCTCAGCGTTCACCAAATTGGCAACCATCACAATCGAGCCGAAGATTTTTGATACACCGGAGCAGAACAAATTGGGTGAAGCGCTTTCGTTCAATCCGTGGAATGCACTTCATGAACACCGCCCTCTAGGAGGCATCAATCGGGCTCGCCAAAAAATCTATCAAGAAAGCCAAACGTTAAGAAAGTCAGTCGGCGCTTTGCGCTAGTTAGTGCTCTATTCAGCCTAAGAGTTGGGGTTCTTGCGTAGCGGAAGCCGCGTAGGCTTTCGGCGATTTCAAGAGGTAAGGCGAGCGGCAGACAGAAGACCACCAGGACAAGCCACCGTGTGGCACGCCCAAAGCGATTAGCGCGATTAGCGATGGGCGTGGGAAGTGTGGCAAATGACTCTAGCGATTCACCACGCCCTTCGTACCTCAGAGCGTGCCACCCAGTTTATAGGTAGATTTCAAACTGCCCCT
>JBBRJI010000180.1:0-9292 GCA_038219625.1 Pirellulales bacterium
CATCTCTTCAACGTCCGCTGCGCTCATGCTGGACGGATTGCCAAACAAATTCGAGATGTAGTTAATTACTTCGGGACGATGATACGACGGAGTAATGATCCGATTTGTTGCCGAAATGTACGTTTGGTGAGCAAGCCATGCGTCTCGGTAATCAGGTACGTCAATTCCTTCGTTGCTGGATCCGTTAAGAACATTAAGAGTGATCTGGATGAGACGGGTTCCAATACCATCCACTCCGACTGTGCCACTGTACGGGTTCGTCGCCATTAAACTGCCGTCTTGCAAATAGTCGTAATGAGTCAGCAACGCAGGCGAGATCGTGCGTGTCGTGCGAAGCAGACGGCGACTATCAATGTTTCCATAACCAGGTACGGGGATCGGTGGTCCCGCAGCTATGGGAGGAAGAGCAGCAACATCCTCAAGTCCAATTCCGGCGCTATTGAATGGTGCATCGTTGATTAATAACTTGTACCCACGAGGCGTAGCCGAATTGAAGAAGAACAGCGAGGCGATCCCCCGCCGACCAATCCAATCGGCTAAGGAATAGCTCACTGTTTTTACGGTGCCGTCAACGTCCAAGTACTCACCAGTGAACTCGCGCCCAACGACCTCGTTCAAATCGATCAAGACCGAATACTGAACGCTCGCAACGTACAGGGGGTTAGCTGCAGAACCCGTATACGTTGGATCCGACCATGGCATTGCAACGATGGTATTCGTGTTGATGTCATTGACCCCGACATAGCCGACGTACTTGAGAATGCGAAACGTTTCGCCTGAAAGCGGGCCTTCCTGTACGGTCAATAGTCTCGAGTTGTACTCGTTTTCCAATCCGGAGAGCGGACCATTGAGCAACGCGCTTCTATCGACAGGAACCTTGACCAGATTGACACCGGTGCCAGCCGCGTAGTAATGGCGTACATCGGTGGTCGGTCCAAACAGAGTCCGAATCGGATTGGGTCCGAAGACGTCCCCCAACAAGCTATTGGTGAAAAACGGGGATTTTTGATTGTTGGTTCCCCGTAACGCATCGTCCATCACGCGTCGCGCCGTTCCGGCAATCGTCAATCCCGAGTTTCTCGCGCGCACCTCCAGAGCCTTACTGCCAGCGCGCGATGCGCCTGCAGTTACCACATAGGTGACAGCTAGCAACGAAAACATTGCGAGCATGCCTAGGACAATTAATAGGATGAGTCCCTGCTTGCGATTTCGGTACTTCGACATTTTTTGAAAAGTCATTTTGTTTCTCTCTCGCGGTGGTGTGTGTGGAGAGTGGAAAATTGGATTCTGCGGCGGCTTGAACTAGTTACTACTGATGTTTAGTGAACGCTGATACACATTGATCACATGGGGTACTAAGGTTGCTACGGTTGTGGGGAATGTCGGGTCCGGAAATCCTGCGTTGTACACACGCCGTTCCCGAAATGAGTCCAACTCACTCATCGTCCAGCCCCACGGTCTGCCAGCGAGCCGAACCCTATTCGTGACGATACTGTTTCCATACGGTCCTGGACCCACGCTCTCCTCGGAAATACTGATAATGCGATACCATCCATGATTCTGTCGTCTACCGATCCAGCCATTTCGTGCCTCTACTATGATCTTGTCGCGAGAGAGCATGATCCAGTCGCCGATCCTGCTCTTCAGCCCAACCGCTTCATCGGTTGCCAAATCGACGTCGAACGTGCTTGAAAACATGGCTTCCGCTGGAGTGGGAAAAGAGACTGCTGCCAGCCTTTCGCTGACGGCCGGGACTCTTGCAGCATCAAACGCGGTGTACGCCGCTGCATCTGCGAAAACCAGTTCTCGAGCGTCCCGTTTTCCGAAAACGACAATGGACAACTCATAACTCTCCGGAATGAACGGTAACGTAGTCGTCGGAAATGCAGACGCCTCTACGATTGGAGATTCGTCCGAAGGCACAATGGTCGCCATCCAGGTTCCTGTCGAAGCTGTGCTTGCACCCTGCAATGAGGAGATGACCTGTCCATTGGTGAGCGATGTCGTAAAGGATCGTAGAGGACCACCGCTTTTGTCGGCTTCCGGATCCAATTTAGTCACGTCCCCACCATTCATATTGGCAAGTGCTCTCGAAGCCCCCAATCTCAGCCACCCATTGTTTCCATTCCCATCCGCTCCCAACGGGTCTCGTAATGAGATCCTAAGAAGACGTGGCGTAGTCTTGGTCGTACCCGGGTCAAATGGATCAAAGTTTATTGGATAGCTCTCGTGGTAAAAGGGGAACCGAGTCCTTCGATAGTTTCCCCAACTACGGGCGGCTAGCTTGTTGGTATATCGGTTTTGATTCCCCCAAAAGTTTGGATCCATACAAACTCCTACACCCAGAACCGCGTTGGCCGCTTCATACTCCTGCTGAATGGTCGGCGTTGTCGGCCGAACTTCCGCATACAACGTTGCGTAAAGACCTTCCATCGACACAAAGAACGTATTTCTGGAGTCGGGAATCGCGGCGTTTCCGTCGTCAACGACTTGCCATGGAGTTGCCAACGAAGGCCTAAACACTTGATTTGAGTTCGCAAACTCGATTGTGTTCTCGCCAGTCGCTAAGGACTGTACGATTCGGTAGCTGTCCGACGCCTGACGACCGGCGAAGGGTACGATTGCAGCGATACCAATTAGACCGACCAGCATGATTGCCATCGCAAACAAACACTCTACGACCGTTAATCCGCTGCGATGAACCCTGGATACATGGTGTTTCATAATGAATCTCACTGCCCCGAAAGGGGAACTCCATAGGTACCTTGGCGAGACAATTCAAGCACCGCACCGACATCGGCCGTTACCGGAATTCCCTGAGTCGCAGGCGCAACACTAATCGCGCCTGACTTGGACGACAATCGAACGATGTATGTACTTGGGTCCGTCAAGTTTTGTGAAATCGCAGTGCTAAACACCGGCACAACAACCTGATCTATCTTTCCAACGTGCAGAAAAAAATCGTCCGCTATTTCGACTGGGACACTCACGCTGCTTCTGGCGGAGTTGGCATACACTCGAGAGAGCCCTCCATCCGGACTGAAGACAACGTAAATGGGCCGCACCTCAGAAGCGTTCGGAGCGGCGGTGGTCGTATACAACCAAGCAGAACTAAACCGCATCCGCTGATCGCGCCCCGCAATATTCCCTGGCGACGAAAATCCACTTAACGACAAATCGACGCAGGTTCCCTTCGGCAACTGAACGGCCAGACCATTGATAGGACGCAACTTCGGAAATACCGTAAAGCTCGAAATCAAAGTTATCGGGTTCGAAACGATTTCGTTCGAAGGCAATGCCTGTTCGAGGTTGGACAGGACACCGGAACTGCTTATCGTGGTGAACCAAAGGATGTTGTTGGTAAGATCCAGACTTGTCTCTACGATCATGTGCTTCGTGGTCGACCTATTGAAGCTGACTTCGTTCCCCGCTTTGAAGAACGACAACAAGACTTGATTGGTGGCCCCTCCATCAATGGTGAAGTAGTTTCTCGCCTCGACTTCCGATGCGGTCAGTGTCGGTTGTCGGATTTCGGGTGGCGCTACGTAGGGAGCACTCCCAACTGCCGGCCTCGCGTAAATGGGTGTTATCACGCTGAGCATGGCGTTTGTTACCGGCAAAGGTTGCTCTGCCATGCTCATTCGAATCGATGCATTGTAAGGTAGAAAATTGGTATCGATTGGAGAAGCAGCGGGCAACGGATCCGTTGCTGTAGCCGAAATCAAACGGCCCCCTTGAAAATCGTTTTCGTTGATAAGTCCATCTGCATTTAGGTCGGCTGGTACAGAGGAGAGTCGCTCAAAAACCACAGCCACAGGCAGTCCGCTGCCCACCGCGCGTGCCCTGGCGGCCTCAAGGAAATTCCGGACCATCGTGGCGGAACTCGTGCTCTTGCGATCCGTAAGCAACGTCTTAACCGTCGGCAAAACCAGCAATGCTAACAGCGAAACGACCGCCAGCACTGTCAAAAGTTCAATTAGCGTCACTCCACGACGTCGTTCCGAAATCATAGTGACACCGCCGATCCTTCGAAATTACTGATATTGTCACCCGCATTGCGAGGACCAACGGGTTGTCCGTTTTCAAGATCGTTCGCTGCGCCTGTCACGGTTTCTCCCATTCGAATACCGGTCATACTTGGGTCACGGGGATACCATGGATCGGTGAAACCGCTAAGGCCATATTTGGCAGGCGTATCTGCCCAAGGTGCCTCAGCCGACGAGTACGAGTCGATACCTGCAAACACGCCAACACGCATTGGTGGCGTTGCCGCTGAATAGCGGTTTAACTCACGAAAGCGGATTCCAAACCTTCGGTCTGATCCGGCACTGATGACCAAGGGGGACAGGCCAGTTCCTGGTTTTTGCAGCGTGGTTGCCCATCCTGGATCTGTCCCCAAGCGGTCGAGTGGTTCTGAATTAATGAGGAGTCGCCCACCCGACACTAGCGCTGGATCAAGCATGTCCGGATAGAACCTAGTCGCACCAGAAAAACCAGCCGGCCACCGAATCCAGCGAATGGGACTTCCAAATGCATCGATAAACTCATTCAGCCCGTCACCATCGGTGTCGCCAATTTCTGACTTTCCAAATAACTCGATTGCGCTCGTGCCATTCAAATCCGAGGCCTCGACGATCAGAAACAAAAGCTCCGCGTTGGCATTAAACTCGTCCCAGCGGTCGATTGGCCCAACTGGACTGACTTTGGATAATCGAGCGATCAAGGCTCTGGTCCGCGAGGTGAGCGGTGCTGAAATCTGAAAACCAGGATTCGCAAATGCGGGGGTCGTTCCAAGTCCCGTCGGAACTGGGTGGGGAAGATTGGTTGGGTACTGGGCTAACGCAGCACCGCTCAAACTACTCATCCAAAAAGTCGTATACTTCAAATCGTCTGGATGATCGGGCATCTCCATTCGAATGAGATCGCGCAAGACCAATAGTCGCCCTCGCTCCCGCAAGACGCTTACCGTTTCTTTAGAACTATCCCAGGACACCATGTTTGGAGGTAGCGCCGCGGTCGCATTTCGCAATGCGATAGGATAATTGATGTACTCATCGATTCTTGCGTTGAGGACTTCACTGATCTTCTGAACGGTCGATCGTGTTTTTTGAATATTCGATTCCTGCGAGGCTCCTCGGTATGCGACCAGAAACATGCCAGACATGAACGCAATGATGGAGATCACGACCAGAAGCTCAATCAACGTGAACGCGCTGCGAGTTGCATTGCTGTTTTTTTGCATGGTAAAATCTCCATTCTTGAGCATCGCTCGCCGTCAACTAAAAAGTGTTTTCACCAAGCGTATTGGTCTCAACGAAGTTGCCTGCGTCGTCGCTCATCGGACGCTTCGCTCCATGCTCCGGCAAAATGAGAGCGGGCCCGCTACCGGGTATCGGGCCGAAGCCAACCGGTGCCGTTGCGTTCAAAGGGGTCGGCTTGCCTGTGGAGGTGAACAAAATCATGCCATTGCTAGCCACTTCCAAAGCGATTCGACCACCGAACTTGCCGTCGCTACCTGGGGCCACAATCTGAAAAGTTTGCTTTCTTTCATAAAGCAGACGATTGGTGGCCGTGTTCACTTGCTCCGACAGAAAAGGGCGAGCTGCCCCCAACAATCCACGAGTCGAATTCGAGGCAACCGCAATTGCCGACGGTTGATAGAAATTGAAGTAGAGGATGCTTCCCTTCGAAGCCTGGTAGGTCCGGCTATCGAAGTAAACATACGGAGCTCCCTTGTCGATCTCGCTCCCCTTGCACATAAAGACCGGCAGCAGATCCGCTACCGAATGCGTGCCGTTGTCCGTACAAATGTTGGCAAGGCTGAGGCCAAACTCCACTTCGTCTGAAGAGACGATGATCCCAGTGGGTTGAGCCAGTGTTAGACGGTTCGTCGGAAATTCGTAAAAGGAATTCTGACGAGATCCATTGTATCCATAGGCACCCCCAACGAGAACAAATGGACCGCCAGTCCCGGTAAACGGCCTTTGTGAATCGCTACTAAAACCACCCAAGAAAAACACCAACGCCTCTGCGGGATCCATCACGCGATGCATGGCTACAGGCGCACCTGACAAGGACGCGTCATTATCGTTGCGAATAGAACCTGTTGCAGGCACCGGTGATGCCGGATTCAGTAAATTCAACTCGCTCTGCAAAATATTCGGAAACGCCTTACGCAAATGCGCTTCCATCACCTGCCATGAACTTCCGTCCGGTGGATAATCGCCGTATTTGCTTCGGTAGCTTTCTACCGCATCACTCAACGCCTGGACTTCGAATTTTACCGACGCGCGGTTAAAAGCTCCCCTGACACCAAATACCGCCGGAACGGTCAGCCCAACTAGTACCCCAATGATTGCGATGACCACGAGGAGCTCCACCAACGTGAAACCCCGTTGCACCCTACCAGCTCTCGTTCGCACCCAAGTCGAAATCGATCGATTCATGTCACCGTCCTCCACAATTGGCTTTTTAGTTTGGCTTGTTAGTTTGTTGGCTTGATTTATGTTGCTTTGGATCCTGCCCGATAGGCAGGGACTGCTCGCAGTCTCAGCACGGAGTGCTGAGCTACACTATTTACCCGGACCGCTCAAGCCCGTGATCAACGAGATCAGCGGCATGAACAGCGAGATCACAATGAACCCGACCGCCACCCCAAGGAACACAATCAACATCGGCTCGATCAGTTTCGTCAAACCTTCTGTCATCACGCTCACTTCTTCGTCGTAGTTGTCCGCAATCTTATAAAGCATCGTGTCCAACTCGCCCGTCTCTTCACCCACGTCGATCATGTTGACCACCAAGTCATCCATCACCCGCGAATTCATTTTCATTAAATAAAGCAAGGTCGCGACAACCACCCCAATGCCAATCGCGCCCAATCCAACCATGATCAGCGAACTGCCATCGTCTACCTTGGCACCCTTCTTCACAACGGCTTTCACAATCTGCCCCGATGCGTCCTTCTTGGCATTCACCCCCCGGCCTGAGGTCAACGCGACCGACATGATCATGATCCCCGGAAACGCACCCGTCCAAGCCCAATAAAACAATGCCAAAGGATGAAAACCAGGAACCGAATTCTCTTTCATCGGCTTCGAAATCACTTCACCCTCGCGAATCGCTTCGGTCACCTTGGTAAAGATCCGCTCAAACATCGCGTTGCCCGACGTCTCTCGCGTGATATTCAACGCTTCCAAAATCGGTACTCCCGAGGTTACCAGCGTTCCTAACGTTCGCGTCGTTCGCGCCAAAATGTTCTTCTCTATCAATCCGCCGAAAAGCGGCACCTTTATGATGAATTGGTCATAACCCATCCGCCCATGCTTGAACTTGCGGATAATCTTACCAACCAGCCAACAGCAAATCGGCAACAAGAACATCAACCAATAATAACTCACCACGTACTCGCTCATCGCCATCAACAACTGCGTCGCCGCCGGCAACTTCAGCTCGAATTCATCAAACATCTTCTTAAACGTCGGAACGATAAAGAACATGATCCCTGCCAAAATCCCGATCGCTACACACACGACCGCAACTGGATAGATCATCGCTCCCTTGACTTTTCGCTTGAGCGACTCGGACCGCTCCAAGAACTCGGACAGACGCTGCAAAATGGTTTCTAACGCACCGCCCGCCTCGCCTGCCTTAACCATGTTCACATACAAGCGACTAAAAACCTTCGGACACTTGGACATCGACTCCGAAAGAGTCGAGCCGGTTTCGATCTCATCGCAAACATCCATCAAGGCATTCTTGAGCTTGCCCGGCTTCTGATTGTTCTCCAAAATCTTCAACGATCGAAGAATCGGCAAACCTGCGTCCTGCAGAATAGACAACTGACGGGTGAACGTGCAAATGTGCTTGGTCTTGGCTCCTCCCATCGCAAACGGACGCTTCCGCTTCTTGCCAACCGCCTTGGCTTGCACACCCTTCTTAAGCGACAGCTTGGTTACAAAGTAACCCATCTGCCGGATCGTATTCTGGGCCTCTTCTTCGCTCGGCGCATCTATCACGTCCCGGATCTCTTGACCGGTTCGATCCATGGCTTCGAATTGATATACAGGCATTGTCGTTGTCCTCAGTAATTAACGCTTAAGTTGTCAGTTGTCAGTTGTCAGTTAATGATCGTGAACGGTCTCGCGAACGATCTCTTCGGCTGTCGTAAATCCATCAAACACGAACTGCTTTCCATAATCGCGGAGCGTGATCATGCCGTACGAAACTGCCTTGGCTCGCAACTCATCGGAGGTGGCGTTCTGCATGATCATGTCCCGCAAATCATCGTTCATCACCATGAGCTCAAACAATCCAATACGACCCTTGTAGCCCGTGTTGTTGCAACTGTCGCAGCCCTTGCCTCGGAAAAATTTGTACTGACCGCGTGTCTCGTCGGTCACTCCTAAATCGACCAAAATCTCCATCGGCGGATCGGTCTCCTCCCGGCACTTGGTGCAAATTCGCCGAACAAGCCGTTGCGCCAAAATCGCTTCTACCGTCGCCGTTATCAAGAACGTCGGAATACCCATATCCTTCATTCGAGTAATCGTGCTCGGGGCGTCGTTCGTGTGCAAAGTACTAAAGACCAAGTGGCCTGTCAGCGAAGCCTGAACAGCAATCTCCGCTGTCTCCAAGTCTCGAATTTCACCCACCAAAATGATGTCCGGATCCTGTCTTAAAATCGCTCGTAAACACGACGCAAACGTTACGCCAATGTCATGGTCGATTTGGATCTGAACGATCCCGTCGATGTCATACTCGACTGGATCCTCAGTCGTGATCAGCTTTTCCGATATCTCGTTCATCTCGGATAAGGCCGAATACAACGTCGTTGTCTTGCCCGAACCTGTCGGACCAGTCACCAACACAATTCCGTTCGGACGCTTCATGATCTCCCTGAAATTGGCCATCGTCACCTCATCCATCCCTACCTTGGTCAGCGACAACGATACCACCGATCGGTCCAGGATTCGCATTACCACGCTCTCGCCAAACATGGTCGGCAAAACGCTCACGCGCAAGTCCACTTGGTGCCCACCCACCATCAACTCGATTCGACCATCTTGTGGCAAACGTCGCTCTGCAATATCCAAATTCGCCATAACCTTGATTCGAGTGGTGATCGCAAAGGCAAGGTGACGAGGAGGGGGAACCATTTCGTATAGCACCCCTTCCGCCTTGATCCGAATTCGAAACTCATCTTCGAACGGCTCAAAGTGGATATCGCTCGCGTGATCCTTGATCGCCAACAACAAAACCAAGTTGAGCAACTTGCGAACCGGAGCGCTGT
>JBBRJI010000181.1:0-9290 GCA_038219625.1 Pirellulales bacterium
GGAGTACGCCGTCGACACCTTTGGTTCGGTCAAGAAAGGTCACGGTCTCAGCTCAGAGGATCACAACAAGGTCTATAGCGCGATGGGTAAAATCGTCGAGATAACCAGAAAAGCGATCGATAAAATCGTGGCGCTCAAAAACTCAGATGGAACCCCGGTTTACGATCTCGGTAGCGAAGACAAAGCAATCCGTGAAAGGGCACAAAAGGATTTTAAAACACTCATCGAGCTGGAGGTCTTTTCGCCTTTGGTGCGAGAGAAATTGCTGCCTGAGACGTTTGTCTTGGATGACTACAGCGAGGTGCAAAAGTTGCTCGACAATACCTTCAAGAGTTACGTGTCCACGACGAAGGAAGCGATCGTCAAGAAAGAAGAGCAAGCAGTCGATGACCAAATCAATGTCGATGGCGGACGACTCAAGGCGGATATGCTTAAGGGCTTCGGTGCAAAAGTTGGCCAGATGAAGGAACACCTCGTTTCGAAGCTGGCCCACAGCATGAATTTGACAGAGGAAGGCGTTAAAACACTGGGCAAAGTTGGGGAGTACTCCAAGCAAGGAACAAAGGTATTGTCTTCGATGGCTAAGGCAGGGATTAACATCAAAGGGTATACCGAAGAAACCAGTTGGAATAGTAGTAACGATTCAAATAAAACGCTTATGAAGGACCAGCGGTTTCTGAGTACCGATGACGACGAGGAACGCTTGAGATTTGCAACAGACAAACGCTCCGCGATGATCGAAGACGTCTTTTCAAGCGTACAAGAGAAGTTGGCACAGATTGCAGGCATTGAAAAGTCGGAGTTGGACGTTGAGAAGATCGGTGAATGGATCGACACATTTTTGAAAAATGTGATTGATTCCGATCCATTTTTTTACACGACGACGAGCGTCGAATTGCTGGTCACGGGCATCATGGACGGTATCGACATCGGCGGCAAATCTGGCAACATGTACTTGGCGGATTCGAATGTCCAGAAAATGCTTGTTTATAATGCCCAGTGCCAAGCCGCTCCAATGCGATTTGATCAAGCGGTGTCTGCCAAGATTGGTGTGCTGACTTCGACGTTGGCCGGTAGCGTTTTCTCGAATACCTTCTCAGACAGTGTTAATGTTGGCGCGATCATCAAAACCGCTACGGACGAGCGTGGAGAACTGGTTGCAACCAAGTTCGCCAAATGCCTCGAACAGGGATTCACCGCAGCATCACCAGAAATCAAGATGTTTGCGGAAAATGGCAAGAGTATTTCCACGGCCTTTCTTCAAGCATTTTCCCCGAAACATTTTGAAAAGCTGGCGGATGGGGATCCGGTAAAGGCGTTCGAGTATTTGTTTACGGCCGGCCAGACTGCGGTTGAAACAGGCTTAACGAGTGAGTTGAAGTCCAAACTAAGCGAAAAGGAGACTTGCGAGAATATCGTCAAGGCATTGGCCGTTCCCCCGGAAGCGTTCCAAGAACTTGAAGAGTCCGAAGAAGAATTGCTCGAATACGAAAGAGCGTTGGTGCTTATCGACGATGGCGGTGCGACCATTGCTGAGCAAAAGAGCATCGATAAACTGATCGAAGGAATGGAGAAGGACCGCCAAACGCTGGAGCTTGTCGCAAAAATTGGTTCTGGACTTTCCAGTCTTGGTTCCAGCACGGTCGGGATCGCCAACTGGGCAACGGACAAACTGACCGATGTCGTGGCAGGCGAAATTGTCGGTCCGCTCAAAGCAGCCCAGTTGATCATGCAACTCTCGGTGAATGTTATCAAAGCCGCAGGTCGAATGAGCCTTCTAATGAAATTCCAGCAGGACTTAGCGCGTTCTAAGACTGCAGTAAGCTCGCTTACGAGCACGATTCAGGGTTTTTTGAACAACAAGAAAGAACAGATTACGTTTCGAACCATCGAAGATGCGCTTCTCGGAATTCAAGCTGCAGGTGCTATTCTGGGTTCGATTCCAGAACCGCATGCGATGGCGATTGGCAAGACTCTCGGATTGGTTGCCAGTGCAGGCCAAGAGGTTCGCAAGATTAGCGAGATGGCCCACAACGACAAGAAACTTAGTGACGCCTGGACGAAGACGAAACTGGCTTTGGAAAACCCCCGGGATCGCGCACTTGGACTGACTGCTCTGCGATTAAACCCGACACTCGGAATGCACGCGGTTGCTTGGGCAGGCATGGAAAAGCAACCGCCGGACCCAGTGGCTCGGATGTTCCTCGACTCCGTTGGACTGAATGAGCAGACTTTAGCGGTCAGTGGAACGGAAGCAAAAGTGCGAAAATACCTGGAGTCGTTATTGTACGAAGACAGGAAGATGATCGATCCATCCAAATTGAAAGTAGATTGGGCTCCCGATAAATACGCCATGACCACCAAGGACTGGTTCATGATTTCATCGCGTGCTCAAAGCGTCGCTCCAACCAAGCTTCGTCCAGGTGACGAAAAAGTTGTTTTGGAATGGCTCAAGAAGACCGACAAGCATCAGCTAGTCACGCTGCAGCAAAGGCTAGATAAGCGCGTCGTGACTCCGAATCAATACGAGGAGTACAGGTCCGAAATCAAAGGACTTCGTAATGCTTTGAACAATTACAGTCCGAAAACGGTCGATGGTGCCGAGCATGAGGAAATGGCCATGATCGCTGAGCAATTTGTTCTCATGGCGAAGGAGCACGAGGAAAAGCTGAATCAATTTGTTTTCCCAATGAGCGGCGAGGACTCACTGAAAATCCTCAAGGCGCTTGCCTTGGATGTTCAACTGCTCGACTTGAATTTTGACGAAGAGGGTGAGCTCAAGCCTCCTCGTAAATCGGGTAAAGAAGTCAAGGAAATTCTGGATTCGGAAGTTGGTGGATTGACGAGTATCCAAGCTCGCGCGGAGAAGTGCCAGAATGATCCTGTTTTGCTAGATAACAAAGAACTCTCACCCATTGTTCTTAAGGCAGTGGAAAAGATTTCCATTGCCAGTTGCTTCTTTAAGAAAGAAGAGCTTGTCAATAATTAGAGGGCAGAAATAGGATTGTTCGAGGAGATGGGTAACTTTTGGGCTTCGGCAACGTTTTTCGTCAGATCATGCGGTCTCGGTTGAAGTAGCCGTAACGCCAGTCCGTGTGGTATGATTGGTTCGGAGATGACCTTTAGTGGATTGATTGAAGAAAATCCTAGAATCAGAGAATGCACGGGAAATGAGTGAATCGGCAGATAGCGGACATGTTGTTTTTGTGGACGATTGCGAAATCCATCTCAAGAATCGCTATTTTGCGGCTGTTTTGGCATTTCTCGTTCCCGGGGCGGGCCACTATTACCAAGGCAGACGCAACAAAGCCTACTTGTTTGCGGTTTGCATTCTTAGCTTGTTTTTCCTGGGGCTCTTTGTTGGACAGGGCCGAGTCGTCTACGCTGCTTGGAATCCCGATGAATACCGAATTCAATTCCCGGCCCAGATGTGCGTTGGCATCCCGGCGTTTCCCGCAGCAATTCAAGGCTGGATTCATCGCGACGACGCAAAGAATGGATTCGCACCCCAGGCCGATGGGGCTTGGACTTGGTCTAGATTCATGGCCGCCCCGGCTAGCAGGGACGAGTTGTCCGCGTGGCATTTTTCGACTTCGGCAGGCTTTGAACTGGGCTCGTTGTATACCGCAGTTGCCGGTCTCTTAAACATTCTGGCCATTTTCGATGCTTACGCAGGCCCAATGCCGCTTCCGACCTCCGATGAGCGGCGAAAAAAGAAAACCTAGGCGCCGATAATTGTAGTCGGTCGAGGCCCTCGACCGTCTTGTGTGTTGGCCGAATCCAGCCGAATCCAGCCGATCGAGGGCCTCGACCCGCTATGAATAGAGAAACGATCTTTATGATGTTGAGCGTTGAAGCATTGGCAGCCGACTTGGTGCATGAAATTGCCAAGCATTCCTCGGTCGTCATCGCATTCTCAGGTGGCGTCGATAGCGCGGTTGTAGCTGCTGCCGCTTATCGAGCACTGCCTGAGCATTCCATCGCAATTACAGGCGTCAGCATGGCAGTCCCCGAATCCGAACTGCGTTCAGCCCGCAGTGTTGCCGCATCGATTGGCATTCGGCACCAGGAAATCCCTACGCGTGAGATACTCAACGAAGACTACGTTCGCAACGACGGACGACGTTGCTACTTTTGCAAGTCGACTCTGTACGGTACTCTTCGAGCTTGGGCGGATGCTAACAAATTCCAATGTCTCATGTCGGGAACCAACCAAGACGATCTAGGGGACTATCGACCCGGCCTGCAAGCTGCTGCGGAGTATTCCGTGGTCTCACCACTAGTCAACTTAGGTATAACCAAAAAACGCGTGCGAGAGCTTGCGGCTTACTTCCAACTAGAGGTAGCAGACAAGCCAGCTTCTCCTTGCTTAGCGAGCCGCATCGCGTACGGCCAATCGGTTACCAGCGAACGGCTTCAGAGTATCGAGAAGGCCGAGTTGTTTCTTGCCTCCTTGGGATTTCGAGATGTCCGCGTTCGATTGCATGCAGATGGCTTAGTTCGCTTGGAGCTAAGCCTAGAGGATTTGCATTTGGCCTGCGAACGAAACACGCGAACGGCCATCAATGACCGAATGCAGCAGTTGGGTTTCAAGTTCGTTACGCTGGACTTGATGGGGCGCCAATCAGGCTCGCTCAATCGCGCTTTACCTGTGATTACTCTGTAGCACGAGGCTCACAGACGTATGGCTTAATTACCAAGCGTCTTTAAACAAGATCTTCAATTTGGCAGATTCAGATTCCGGAATCGTCGAACAAAGGACTTCGAACGTACGTCTGTTCAACTCAGCAACCTTGGAATCAAGTTTTTCCTTTTCCTGACCTGCGATTGCCTTCATCCACTTGGCAGATTCATTGTCAAAACCAAAGTACTTTTGAAGTTCGCGGTCGGCGAAAAACTTCGTGGGATTGTCTTCCAAAAGTTCCAATGCCCTGTGTCGTGCGATAAGGTCAAGTTGCACATTGGAAAGAATTTTCTTAATTTCCGCTTCACAGTATTGGCGAATTGACTTGTGAATATCTCGTCGCTGAATCATTTCTTTGCTTGTGCGTCCTATTTCAGCGAGTTTTTTGCTCTGCTCCTTGGTGATTAACAAATCTGTAACGTATTGACCCAATTGCAGTCGTTCCGCAGTTCCCAGGCCGATCCCTTGTCCGCGATACGGATGGGCATCGATTCCATCTGGTATAAAATTGGGAGAGAGCGGAAGATACTTGTTTCCCACAAGTCCGACAAACAAAACTCGATACTCACTTGGGAGCGCATCGACAAGAGCCATTGTCACATTCGAATTCAACTTGCCAAGTTCTTTTTCATAAACACTCTTCGATTTATTCACTTGATCGGCGAACTCTTTGTAGGAAAGTCCGCACAATCCAAGGACCTCATCGTCTTCGAACGGCGCAAAACCTTCCTTGAATCTAACTCCAAGCCAAACTCTTTGAAGGTTCGACATTTGTTCCTTGCTGAGTATTTCCGTCAGGCCCTTGCGAACTTCGGGATTGCAAAGCGAAAATGCGATATCATCTCTTGAGACACCTTTCGGCAGGTTTTCTGCCTTAGTGCTAAATAGACTCTTTGTAACAACGGCTTCAAGATCGCCTCCCCTCATCAAGTCAATCCGCGTGCGTTGCTCCTTGGTGACTTTGAGTTTCTCTTGTAATTCGCTATCTGTAAGCAAAGCAAGGGACAGTTTCCAATAACTTGAGCTCTTTAGTAAAATCTCCTCCTTGTCTGAGTATAATGTGACCCAACTCGGGAACAGAATAAGATTGATGATGAAAAGGATAGTGGCCATGCAATTCAACCTCTTTCTGATGCTTAGGGACGAACGATTGCATTTGGATATTGGTCATAAATTTCGCGAACGTATGATATGGGCCACAATCCTTCCAATGGTTCCTGAGGTAGCGGATCCACACTTACCAATGAAATAAATTGATCTATAACCGGAGCAGTTAGGTCGCGAAACCCAATAACCCAATCCAAAAATGTCTCACTTGGTGGATCTGGAACATCAGGGCTGATCGGGTCGGATGTCGTACACGTTTCGTCATAGGCAATTATATCCAACTTTTTTATCTGCAAGTTGTGAGTGAATTCCCATCCACCGCATTCTGCATAAGACAGGTTGAACAGAATATCAGTCTTACCCGAATCATTTATTCCATTTCTCGTCGGATAATCGTGGTTCTCTAAAAATCCCACCGCTGCCGCAAACCCGCTTAGCCCATCGGTAGCCGCACTCATTGAAAATACAACCGAGTTTGCTATCCACTTCCACCGGTGGGGCAATCCATCAGGACGTTCTTGGTGGGCATAATCTGCCATAACTTTCTGGACAAACGACGAGGAATCACCAACTTTCACAAAGTTCATTGGATTGATAGCATGCTGCACGTAAAATCGAGAGACCTTGAAATCATTGTCAATTCCGGTGTTGCTATAAACTTTTGGCGTTGGACCAAGGCAGTCATAAAGTCGCTCAATTTCGTGTTGTTGCAAATGCGTCTCCCAGGTGAATCCTGCAGGCAAAAAATCTAGTGAGGTATCTACAAAGGATTGCCCTCTTTCCCAATAGTAAGCTGTCTGTCCATCAAGCGTTTCCTTGACCCAGAATGGATTTGCGTAGGAGCCATTCCCTCCTCGCTCTTCGAGGTCTTGGGCCGTTGCATTTGGATTGGCGCTGACAAGAAGAATGCACGCAAAAAACAAAACTGACCAACCGCAAATATGAAAGGCAAATTGTCGCACGGAAACCTCCTACTACCGATACAAGTAAATTGGCTCACCGAGCATCAAAGTATAGATTTTCAACCACCGGTCAAGTTAATTCCGAGAATATTCCCATTAAACCCAAAAAAGGATCTCCCAGCGCCATAACAAAGGCCGTGTTTAAGGCAGGATAAAAAGAGAGAAGCATTTCAAATTGACAGGCGACATCAAAACCGATCCAAGTCCGCTAACTGGCTCTCACAGTCATTTTCGGGAGGACAAAGGGATAATTCTGTGGTGCCATCGATCATTATGGAGTTTGCAAATGTACGATCTTCCTTAGACCGGCTTCTTACGGTTGCCGCAACGGGATTCGAACCCGCAGCAATCGACCGTTTGGTTCCCCACAGCGTGATCTTGGAGGTGAATGTGCCGAGCAAACGCTTGGAACAAGAGAGCGACGGTCAATCCATTTGGCTTCCAGCCGAACCGACCGAATTGGATCTCAATTCAATAGGCAACGGGCCAGTCCTATTGGCAGCGATTCGTTTTCGTTTGAGCGACATCTCGTCGTGGATGCGTTTGCTGTGCCAGTACATCGCCATGTGTGCCGGACAAACGAGATCTTTCGAGATCGCACCACTTCGAGTTGACGCCTATCTAGGTCAATACGTTTAGCTGGGACGCATTGAGCGTGCAATAGAAGTGGCTGAGCGAGGGCCTCGCTCCGTTGTTCAGTCCAAAGAGCGAAGACCATCGCTCGTCTACCAGTTTCGACTTTCGCTCCGCAAAAGTGCGTTAACGAGGCGGACTTTTGCTGTGCGAAAGGCGACACTAGCGTGTGGCACACCCAAAGCGAAGCGTGGGCGTGGCGACTTTGGCCCATGTTTCTAGCGACTCACCACGCACTTCGTAAACTCAGGGCCGTACCACACGATGGTGCGCACCCAACGAATAAATTCACAGCGTAGGAGCGAACGGCAACACTGCAACGGCCAAGCCGCAGAACAAAATGCGACAAATGCATTATTTCCCCAAGCTCCTAAGGCAAGTTTCGAACAGGTAGTTAAACTAGGCATTCCGTCTGTCGTCGGACAGACCTTTTCCTGACACTTGTTGGAACGAAGGCGCCATTATCCAGCCTGCTATTATTGACATTATCGGATTGACCAAACGGTATGACGGCAATTTCGCATTGAAGAATGTCGATCTCGCGGTACCGGTCGGCGTGACAGGCTTGCTCGGTCCGAACGGCTCGGGAAAGAGTACGTTTATCAAGGCCGTCTTGGGGCTAGTCCAAGTCGATTCAGGCACGGGCACCGTTCTCGGAAAATTATGGCCGAAGCAAGTTAAATCGATCCGAGATCAAATCGGCTACCTCCCCGAAGACGATTGCTATATCCTCGGGTTGCAAGGGGTCGAATCCGTGCAGATGATGGCAAGGTTATCGGGGCTGCCGACAACCGAAGCCTTGAGACGTGCACACGAAGTTCTCGATTTTTGCGACGTTGGGCAAGAGCGTTATCGAAACGTAGAAACGTATTCAACTGGAATGCGGCAAAAACTAAAATTTGCCCAAGCGCTTGTTCATGACCCGCAACTGATCATCTTAGACGAGCCCACCACAGGACTTGATCCCACCCAACGAGAGGAATTCCTGGACCGCATCCATGCTTTGGCGCACAGGTTCGAAAAATCCATCCTGTTGTCAACGCATATCTTGCACGATGTTCAGCAAGTCTGCGACCAGGTCATCATTCTGGTACGCGGCCAAGTGAGGTTAGTGGACTCGATTGCCAACATGCAGCGGCCGATACAATCAGGCATCCAGGTCCGAGTTGTACGCGATGCCGTCCGTTTGGCAACAACTCTGCGAAATCACGGACTAACGGTCCATTGTGACAGCGACACTGAATTACTGGTAGAAGGAGAAACGTCCGACATAACAAAGACCATATGGGCCGCGAGCAAAGAGCAGAGTGTACTTGTCGAACGGATGGACGAAGCTCGCAATTCCCTCGAACACTCTTTTCTTGAAATCGTTAGGGAGAAGAATTATGCCTATACTTGATCTGGGATATCGGAAATGGACAGGTAATCGCTCGCGCGAGTGGATGAGGTGGTCCGTCGTAGCACGAACCGGAATCTCATTGGTTTGGAGAGGGACTTGGCTGAAGAGATTTTTGCTTTTCGCGTCCTTTCCGGCTGTCGTGACGATGTTTGGAGTAGGCCTATTTGAACAGAGCACACGTGACGAAGGCTACCGGATGATGTTCAACCAGTTCCTGGCTTCGAGAATCGAGCCGGTGGGGCCGCGGAACCGAGCGAGAGAACGTTCGCGAGATGGATTCAGAAATCGTCAACCTATCATCCCTGTTAGTGCGGACCCTGCAACGCAACGACACTTGGCTTGGTCCCACATGCTGTTGTGGTACTTTCGATACCCACAAGCCCTTTGGATCGTGGTCGTCATCGGATTGGTTGCTCCTCGATTGATCAGTTATGACCTGCGCAGTCGTGGTTATTTGGGGTATATGTCGCGCCCCCGTTCACCCAGTAGTTACGTGTTTTGGTCA
>JBBRJI010000182.1:0-9275 GCA_038219625.1 Pirellulales bacterium
GGCGAAGTGGTGGGTGCGGACCCAAAAACCAAACCTGTTATCATCATGCAGTTGTCGTGGAGCGCGGGCGATCACATCGTCGGTCGAAAAGCCATTCGCAACTTGAACGAACTCAAGGACAAGAAGATCGCATGCCAACAAGGTGGGCCTCACGTTGGTTTGCTATACGATTCACTCGGCGCCGCTAAGCTCACCAAATCCGACGTGACGATCGTTTGGACCAAAGATATTACCGGCCCTAATGGCCCTGCCGAAGCCTTTCGCAAAGATCCGACTATCGATGCATGTTGTGTTATTACACCCGACATGATGGGCTTGAGCACTGGGCTTACCGAAGTGGGTACCGGGGCTGAAGGTACCGTGGCAGGTGCTCACGTCATCAATAGTACCGCACAGATGAGTCGCTCGATCGCCGACGTCTATGCCGTGCGTCGCGATTGGTACGATGCTAACAAAGACTGGGTTAAGAAGTTTGTGGCGGGACAACTCAAGGCGACGGAAAAATTGGTCGCCATGCGACGCAGTTTTACCGAAACAAAAAAACTTTCCAAAGAGTACGAACAAATCCTAGGATTATCGCAACGCATTTTCGGCAAAGAGACTATTCCTACCTTGGAGGAGGATGCGCACGGACTATTGCTCGATTGTTCGTTTGTCGGATTGTCGGGACAGTTGGCTTTCTTTCTCGACAAAGGAAATTTGAGCGGTTTCATCGGCAAGATGGGCGAAGCGATCGACTTGGCTACCAGTTGGGGATACGCCAAAGGACGCAACGGATTTGATCCAAATGACTTCGATTACAAAGCGATCGCGAAGCTGGCGAACATTGAATATGCCGAACTCAAGTCCAGTGAGAAGTTTGACAAAAGCACGGCGGAATCTACCGAATTGTTCTTAGGCGACAACTTGGATACAAACACAATCGTGAGCTTTACGATCGGGTTCGAACCGGACCAAAAGGATTTTTCGGCGGATCGATATGGTTCCGACTTTTCTCGAGCTCTGAAAGAAGCCAGCAAATTTGGAAATGCGAGAGTCATCATTCGAGGACACTCGGATCCAACGAAGACGCTGTTGGATCTTATCAAAAGCGGGATTTCCAAAGGAGTCATTCAACAAAACGGCACCGCTGGAAACTATCGGTATTTCATGAATGGCAAACCGCTCGATCTCAATCGTACGAAAGAAATTGTGGAACTGATCAAAGGTGGGGCTTTCGGTGGCGGAAATCCTGATCCTACGGTGACCATGCAAGCGGCCCTCAATCTTTCCAAGTCACGAGCCGACAATGTATTCGCGGAATTGCAACTCTATGCCAAGCGAGAGGGCATGAACATCGACCTCTCGCAAATTGTGCCCGTGGGCGCGGGGGTGATGGAGCCGGTGATTCCAAAACCCAAGAATCTTGAAGAAGCCAAGGAGAACATGCGTGTCGAGTTTCGAATCGTCAAAGTCAATCCAGAGTCGTTGGCTCCTTCCGATTTTAATTTCTAACGACCTTACTCTCTGGACGCAGTGAAACCTCCCCATGATTTCGAAATCGCAATCCCTGTTTTGTCTCCTTGCTGTCGCGTCCTTTGCGTGGACAGCAGATGGCGTGGCCAGCGACAACGTCGTGATCGTGCTGGATGATTCCGGTTCGATGAATGAGAGGATGAGCGGCGGAGTACGGCGTATCGATGCGGCGAAAAAAGCCATTTTAGCAGTGCTAAAACAGTTTCCATCGGACACGAAACTCGGCCTCATGCTACTAAACGGCGATCGCTCCAAGCAGCATTGGGCCATACCTCTAGAACCTCTTTCTGTTCCACAAGCGATGCGACGTGTTGAGTCGGTGAGTGCGGATGGTGGCACGCCGCTTGGAGAACGCATGCGAGAAGGGGCAGACGCTCTTTTGCGACTTCGCGACAAGCAGATATACGGAAACTACCGCCTGCTCATCGTCACCGATGGCGAGGCGAATGACGCAAAACTGCTTAACTTATATCTGCCTGACGTTTTGTCACGTGGACTCATGGTGGACGCTATTGGCGTAGACATGAGGCAAGACCATTCGTTGGCCACGCGCGTACACAGCTACCGCCGTGCCGATGACGCTGCCGCTTTGTCCAAAGCCATAGAAGAGGTTTTCGCAGAGAAAGTCGATTCAAGTGCCGCCAACAGCAACGCAGACTTTGCTCTTTTGCAAGCCCTCGACGACGAAGCTGCCAAAGAAGCCCTCAATGCGTTGTCAAAACCCAACAATACCCCAATCGTTGGTATTTCTCTGCCTGCCCACTTCAACGTAGCCGTGGGCAATCCACCGTCAGTGCAAGGCACGACGTTCCTAGGAACTTTTGTTGTCACGATCATGTGCTGCATGTTCCCGTTGGTTGTCATTATGATCGCACTGGCCGTCTTCCTGTCGAAATCGAAAGTCGGTGGAAAGAAAAACCGCCCCAAACGTTAGCATAGTGCTTCTTCCATGCTAAATTTGGGGGTAGCGGAACTCGCCAAGAGTTTCGGTGGTCAGGACGAATCCATTGGGATTTACCCTTTGAAGTTGCCGAAAGCCTACGCGGCTTCCGCTACGCAAGAACCCCAATCTTAGGCTAGATACAGCCGTAGCTACGAATGCCGGCCAAGATCGAGAAAGACGATGATCGATGGATTGCCGACTGGGGTGTAATGACCGGTAAATTTAAGGCCACCCGTTTTGCGATCCACTGCGAAGACGGCGATGTTGTCGCCCCGTTGATTACAACAATAGAAGAACTGTCCACTGGGATCGAAGTTGAAGCTCCGCGGATAATTACCGCGTGTCCATTCTTCTCCAACGAACGCAAGCTCGCCGCTTGAGCCAATAGCAAAAATACCGATGCTGTCGTGCAGTCTATTGCCCGCGTACAAGAATTTCCCATCGTCTGAGACCAAGATCTCGGAACAGAAATTGCTGCCAGCAAACCCTGGCGGAAGTGTTGAGACCGTTTGCCTTCGGGCTAACCGACCCATTTGAGCATCGTAGTCAAACAACACGATGGTCGATGCTTCTTCCTGAATGGAGTAGAACCAACGACCGTTGGGATGGAAATGGAAATGGCGCGGACCGTCGCCCGGTGGCAACGCGATAGCCGCAGGTTCGTTCGGAGTCAGTACACCCTTTTCCGCATCAAACTTCCATACGAAGATCTGGTCCAAACCCAGGTCCGCATGCAGCACGAAGCGTCCAGCGTAATCGGCTTGAATCATGTGCGCGTGAGTCCGATCATGTCCGCTAAAGGCAAAACTTCCCGGAGGAGTGTTGGTCGCCTTTGTCGGACCAATCTTTCCGGCATCGATCTTGATATCCGTGGCGTCCCCCAAACGCCCTTCGGCAAGAATCGGCAGCACCGCCACCGAGCCTCCGAAATAATTAGCCACCAACAGGAACCGGCCTGACGGATGGATGCTTATGTACGTAGGACCAGCGCCCCCCGAGCCAACGGTGTTGAGCAATGTCAACTGTCCGTCGGCTGGGTTGATGGCAAAAGCGCTGACGGAGCCTTGCTGGTTGTCCCCCAATCGATCTGTCTCATTGGCGGAATATAGCCGAGTGCCGGTGGAATTCAAAGCCAAGCAGCTAGGGCTGGTTCCCATCTCGTGAATGCCCGCAGGCGACATCGCTCCGGTGAGGCGGTTCACCTGAAAAAGGTGTATGCCGCGACCATTGCCGGGTGGTAGGTCCACCTGTGTTGGCAACATATCGCGGAGGGGAGAACTAAAGGTGCCGACATAGGCAATCAGCGGACGACCGGCTTCGTTGGATTGGGCTTGCAAAAACCCGTCGAGTGCCTGTGCAGTACCGGCTAACGCAATAGAAGTCTTCAGAAACGAGCGTCGCGAACCATCTAGGTGTGTCATCGCAAATCGATTTCAATTATGTTGCACAATTAAGTCGTAATAATCCAACCTCTTACCGCGCATCACGAAAAGTCTTTGGGGGCTTCCGTCCACGATTGGAGATTGACATGAGAGTATGATAGTCGACGCTTACTTGGTCAACCAAACACCAACTCAATTCCATGATTCTCACAATAACCCCTAAAACACCGACCCTTAAAACACCGCCGTGAACTTCGAATTGGAAAAAATGCAGCCTTACGAAGTGACACCCTCGACCGACCCTCTTATGGACAAAACCAAAGATGGAATGGACAAAACCAAAGATGGTTTAACGATTGAAGTCCCACTTTGCAAAACCCAAGTTGACATTGCGGCCCAGCCAGCCATTTCAAGCGAAAATCCTTTGCTTTTGGCTGGTGAATTCGAGAAACTCGACGCTCTGTCGATACCGTTAGAGCGTGTTTCCTCGTGGATTTCAGCCGGCATTGTGGGTGGCATCTTGCTGACAGGTTGGTTGCTGACCTGTCTGGTTTTTTGGGGCTTTTTTGGTTGGCTACAGTGGATCTCCTTGGCTTCGGTGTTGGTCCTCATCATGGCTATGATTTTGGCTACTAGGTACCTTCCGCAAAGAAATTATGAGACGACGTCGTGGCAATCCAAGCAGCAAGGGCTCGAAATTCGGCGAGGAATTTGGTGGCGCCATCGAATTTATATTCCTGGAAATCGCGTTCAACATACCGATGTTCGGCAAGGGCCACTCGAGCGACGATTCGGACTTGCCACGCTGGTGGTGAACACTGGAGGAACACACGAGCCTTCGATATCACTGTCCGGCTTGAAACTGGCTAGGGCCGAGGAATTGCGTGATCAATTATCGTGCAGTGAAATCGAGCTACCCTCTAAAGACGCAATCATTGTCGAGCCACTTCCATGACGGGACAGACGCCAAGTACCTCCAAAGGCAGACGATTGCATCCGCTCTCGCTACTCTTTGAGATAGCTTCCATTATCCGATCGAACATCGTCCCAACGGTGTTCGCCATTTTCGGAACCAGCCAAGGGGGATGGGTTGGCTTTAGCATTGGTCTGTTGGTTATCCTGATTGGACTGGCTATTGCCCTGATCCGCTATTGCACGTTTCGATACTCGATTGCAAACAACGAGTTCATTGTGGACCAGGGACTCATCCATCGGCTCCACCGAGTCATCCCGCTAAGCCGCATTCAAAACATCGACTTATCACAAAACGTCTTCCACCGACTGATGCGTGTCGGCGTAGTTCAAGTCGAGACAGCCTCCGGAAAAGAACCAGAGGCGATCATGCGTGTATTGGCTCTCACTGAATTTGCTCGCTTGAAAGCGGAAATGCTCGCTTCCAACGACCTTCATGACGAGATTCCGCAAGGCATCGATTCTATTGAATTACCGTCTCTTTCAAAACAATCCGACGAACCCAAACTCATATTGGCTTTGCCGTTGCGATTGATCGTGCTAGCCGGACTTTTGAGCAATCGAGGCGAGGTCATCGCGGGACTCGCATTGGGCTTTCTGTGGGAGTTGCGATTTGGAAATCAATGGTTTACCTCAAATCCAGGTCGTGGAATCGAGATTGGAGCAGGTAGCGATACCGCAAAGTCGATCGCCAGCGACACCGTAACCTTTCAAGGAATCCTTGATTTCGTCCGTGAGAGTTACGGAGCGATAGGATCAATATTGCTCGTTACTGTAGGAATACTCGTCCTTTTTGCAGTTCTCAGGATTTTCTCGGCTGCTTGGTACATCCTTCGATTTTATGGCTATCGATTGGAGGCTCACGGTGAATCATTGCATGTACGTTGTGGGTTGCTGACTCAAGTCTCCGCCACGATTCCTCGCGGACGGGTCCAATTGATTAGCGTGCAACGGAGTTGGATTTCTCGCCGATGCGGTTTGGCATCGATTCGCATCGAAACTGCCGGCGGTGGAAATGGCGAAACCGAGAACGCGGCTTCGTCGGTGGGCAGGCGGTGGTTTGTTCCTGTGCTGCCGATTTCGGCATTGGGGCGGATACTTTCTGCTATCGACCCACGCGCTCAATTCGACGAAAACAACATTCATTGGCAGACGTTATCCAAGGACGCATTGGCTCGGATGTTTCGATCGCTTCTTATTGTTTCGGTACTGATGACTTTCGCTGGAGTCTACCTGCGACCCAGTTGGGGCTGGTTACCTGGCCTTTTCCTTGGAATAGTCGGTTGGTTTTACGCTCGAAAGAAATCCAAAAGCAAACGTTATTCCCGAACGGAATGGGGGCTCATCTTTCGAAGCGGAACTTGGAACCATAAGTGCTCGATGACCTTCTTTGAAAAGATACAGAGCGTCTCTTATTCGCAGTCACCGTTTGATCGACGTTGGCACATGGCCAACCTATCAATAGATACGGCCGCTGCTGGGCCAGCCGACCACCGTATCCAAATCGGTTATCTCGACTCCGAATTCGCAGCCCGTGAATTCGAGAAGATTGGCGACTTCATTAGGTAAATCCAGTGGGTTCATACTGACCGCCGAAACTCTTGGCGAGTTTCGCTACCACCAAATTTGGCATGAAAGACGCACTGTGCCTAACTACTTTGTGCCTAACTAACGGTGCCTGCATGCCCGTCGATGTTCAAAACTTGTCCAGAAGCGAAATGGCTGCGTTTGACGTATGCCAACGCCACACAGCGACTGTTCTTTGGATCGGAGGCTGCGGAACAAATTGTCCCAACTTCCTTGCCGTCGGCTTGAATCGAGGTCTGTGTTTTCAGGCACTCGTCCAAGTCGACATTAATCTTGACCAGTTTTTTCTGGACTTTGCCGAGCATGTCGAGTCGAGCGATGGTCTCTTGGCCTAAGTAACAACCCTTGTTGAACGAAATCGACGAACCATCTCGATTCACTTCTTGAGGCAAATGGCGATCATCCACGTCGATTCCATACCATGGCCAAAAAGCCTCAATGCGGGCCAATTCCCATGCGTTGCGGTGAACCATATCGCTTTGTTTCCATTCGCTCCCCAATCGTTGAATCATCTTCTCATCCATGCAGCCAGAGGGCACAAGGGCGAGAATCGAGTCGGGGCCAATCCAAGGTGCGTGCAGCAATACAACCCGCTGCTCATCTAATTCAACGATCGTCGCACTGGCTGAACTAGGTACGCCTTCGCTTGAAATGGCGAACGCCTTGGCGGCAGTGGCTCGATCCTGAAAGAGCCAGAATTGAGTATCGTTACTAACGTCGGAAACCACCGCATCTTCGCGAATAATGTAGCGATCAATGTGCGGAACCAGTTTGCTCCCCTGATCCGGTACGGTGACGAAGAACGCTTCATCATCGACGGCCACAGCGATTCCGTGTCCGAAGGTGCGTCCCTTGACATCGGTAACAAAAGTTTCCAAGGCTTGGCCGTCGGTCAGCGTTCGAAGATCCTGAGTGCAGAGGTTGTTAAAAACTCGGCAGCGATCCTTGCCCTGAAATCGCAGGACTGTTCCTTTGCCTAAATAGAAGCCGCTGGTCATTGTCGTTGCTTGTTTTCGTGTGATGATGGAACCGCAGTCTTGGTTGTAGTCGCTCAGACGTTGCTGTGCAATGCGTTAACGTAGGCCGGTTCGCTCCGCGACCGGCGGTTAATGTAGACGGAACCACACATGCGATCTTATTCCAAATAACATCCGAGGGGATTGCTACCGCGGGTTTGCAACCTCCATTTGGATCGAAAAACGCATGCAGCGTTACGATGCAGGACATCCGTCGGCGGAGCGACGGATCTACGGATCCTGTTTTTGTTGTAGGTAAACAACAAGTTGCCGCATGGCTTCGGCGGAGAGTTGTCGTTCTAATCCCTCTGGCATGAGCGATATCCCTTGGTCTTTCATCTCAGCGATCGACGTTCTCTCCAATGTGTGGCGTTTTCCATCAGATGTTGCCAACGTCACGCTTGAGGACGATTCTTGCACAATAACGCCTGCAAGCGTCGCGTCATCGTCCGTACGAACAATGTACTGCTTGTACTTGCCATCGACCGCGCGATTGGGGTCCAAGATGCCTATCATCAAATTGCGAACGGACAAATCGCTCAACGAGGATAGATTCGGACCCAAGGCCGGCAGGTCATCCTTACCCAAGTGGCAAACCGCACAATGCTGTTGATACATCTTTCGACCTTCTTCCAGATCCGACGCCTGCGACGACGGCTTGGTTTCCGAGACTGCTTTGATGTAGGACTCCACCACTTTCGTTCGATCGCGTATTTCGCTGCTCCCGAAAATCTTGACCGCTCGCGTTTGCACATCGCGATTCCAAGTGTTCAGCATCGACTGAACACTCGAAGCGTCGATATCCGATGCTCGGATTTTGCCGGACTCAATCGCATTCAAGAAACGCAGGATCCATTTGGGTTGCTGAAGCAGGCTGCTCGAAATTCGCAGGCGCATCGAAGGACCGAGCCCTCTCCATCGTTCCAGCACTTGATCGAGCACCTCATTGTTCGACTCTTGCAAAAGGCGGTCAAACGCGACTTCTTGAACAGCAGGGGGCATGTTAGCAGCCAGGCATGCCATCCAGCTCTCGATACGAGCCGGTGCCTGCTCTCCCCAACGCAGGAGATGAACGGCGGCCGCTCTTTGTTCAATCGGTAGACTATTGTTAGCAACGATCGTATCTGCTCGCTCGATCCAACTGCGGACAGAGATTGGCAACGAAATACTCTTGGCATCTTGGTTTTCTAGCCAAGCCGCAACGAGTGGCAGCAACGTGAATGGGCGACTGGAATCTTGCGAGGCCCGTTGAACCCATTCCGATATCAGTTCCACCCCGATCAGCGGCTCATTGCTCTTTTTAAGCAACCGACTAATGAAACGCGTAATTGCGATTTGTGAGTCATCCGGCGTGCCGGAATTGGAACGGACGGGTTGAAGGAGTCGATCGCTGAGATCGACGATGATGGCGCGTTGATGGGCTGGTAACGCCAACAGGACAGCCCGCTGTATCCATGGATTTTGCTCGCGGTTTCGAGCCGATTTTACGATGGCAAGAGTAGCGTCCTTGGACTTGTCGATTCCTAAGAGCAAGATCAAATGCAATGCGAGTTCGTCGTCCATCATGCAAGTTGCTGAGTTGAGCCCGTAGACAGAGCTGCGAAGGTTTGGCGAACTGTCCCATCTTGAACGGACGATGTCGAGCGCGTATTGAACCACGCGAGCAGACTCCTCTTTTTGCATGCGCTCCGACAGCATGGAGTCATCGAGCCAACCACAACAATCCAATGTTGCCACCATTTGAAGACGAATTCGTGATTCCTTGTTCGTCCGCATCGATTCGATGATCTTGTCTCGAAGGTCGGTTGGTTTGTTCTCGATGAGCCATTGTTGGGCCAAGTCCCGTCGTGGACCTATCTC
>JBBRJI010000183.1:0-9242 GCA_038219625.1 Pirellulales bacterium
AAAGAGTCGCGACCCGCCAATTCTGTTCGAAGCTTTGCTCAAGTGATGCCTTCTCCGGGCACACGACCTCCGACGGATAGTTCAAGCATCGATTCCGCTTCGAATACTATCCCGCAGCCGATTGTTTTCAATACGAAAGCATTACCAAAGTCAACCGCGCCCCGTAGCGGGTTCGATCTTTCCAACAGGGCCGATTCGAATTCAACGCTTACTCAAGTTGCGGAGCGCGTCCAAACGACTTCGCATGTCCAATTGGCTTCCCACAACGAAAACTCTGTTGAGGCTCACACTCACGAAAAACGAACCAGCGGAGTTTGGTACGATCGAAGTGCTGCGAACGACAACGCCAGCGTGCGAACGACGAATATACAGAAAGCTAGATTTCAGGAGCCACAAGCAGAAGCTCCTGCCCCATTCCTTCCGCCAGCCACGAACCAATTACCGGCCGCACCGAGCATTCTCGACAACCAGTTCGACAGCAACTCAACCCGTTCGCTCAACGAGGTTCTAGACCCCGGTCCAACCAAACTCCAAATCCCGCCAACCAAGCCTGGCCGGTCACTTTTAGCGCCAGAGGAACTGCCTTCGAACCCATTTCCTGGCACCAAGACTCCAAAGCAAGAGGACGATGAATCATCGCCGTCGGACTTCAAAGAACCGCCTTCGATGAATTCCAGAAACGATCTGGACGCCGCTCCCTCGCCACCCCGGCGTTTAGACAGATCGGTAGTGGATTGCGACTCCGTTCGACTGCTTGCCAAAGAATCCGATATCACCAAGATCCGAATCGACTCATCACCCAGCTTTGTAGAAGGCTACAAAAACAAAGACCGATCGGCAGCGAACACCAAAGAGGGTTTCATTGCCAGCGCACCCATTCGACCTTGGCTTTCGTACGAAGGGCAAGTCGTTGCTGAAGGAAAGCTCGTCGATTTGAAATTAGGCTCGGTCATTCTCGAAAGAGCAGACGGAACTCGCACAGCTTATTTGTTACACAAGTTGAGTGACGCGGACCAAGTCTACGTAAGCGAAAAATGGGGCTTGCCTGTAACCTGTTCTATCGACGACCGCTCTTTCCCAAGTCGCGACTTTGTCGACACCACGGTAACTTGGAAGGCCAGTGGCGCATGCCATAAGCCATTGTATTTCGAAGACGTTCAACTGGAACGATACGGACATGAATGGGGTCCCGTTGTGCAGCCAGTCCTATCCACCGCACATTTCTTCGGTGACGTAGTTGTGCTGCCCTACAAGATGGGAATCCATCCATTGAATGAATGCCAATACGCACTCGGCTATTACCGACCGGGTTCATGTGCACCATGGACGATCGGTCCAGTACCGATCAGTCTTCGCGGTGCGTTGTTGCAAGCAAAAGTAATAACGGGCGCAGCTTTGATATTGCCGTAGGTGCGTCGCTCCGCCGACGGACGGTCAGCTTACCATCCGACCCAATTGAGAGTTCCTACTCAAAAAACCGTTATCGAAAAAGCTACAAGGCGAGGGGCAGTTTGAAATCTACCTATAAACTGAGTGGCACGGGTGACACGCTACGCCGTTAACCTTATTTTAACGCTGCCCTTCGCGTGCCACACGCTTCCCACGCCCATGGAGTGTGGCACGCTCTGAGGTACGAAGGGCGTGGTGAATCGCTAGAGTCAATTGCCACACTTCCCACGCCCATCGCTAATCGCTTTGGGCGTGCCACACGGTGGCCTGGCCTGGAAGTCTTCTGTCTGCCGCTCGCCCAAGAACGTCCAACAGACCTAATTGCTTAACTGGACGAGGAAATCCGCTAACCGACGACTCAAGTCGGCGGAGCGACTTGACTACGTATTACCGCGTAATCATCCGTCATAAACCATACTTCGCACCCTTTCACTCCAATTCGCACCCTGACAAACGCTTGATTTGTTTGGATTGGCATCCTTTTAGGATAAAGTAATTAGTATTCGAAGCAATGACCTTCGCCTTTTCGCGAGCCATCCGTGAATCATTCTAAGTCCAAAAATCCATGGATCGCTGGACTAAGCAGCTTTGCAATCCACCTCACCATTCTGTTGATCATGGCCATTTGGACCATCGCTGGAACAGGACTCGGACATCGCCTTTCCATCGAGGCCGGCTTATCAAACAGAGATGCAGAATCCGTCCAGATAGTTGTCATCGAGTCGCAGACGAACGACGAAGCCAGCCAGTCGGGAGTTTTCTCGGAAGCGATCCAAAGTTCCATCCTTGCATCGGACGCCCAACCGACCCTTTTGACCTCTCCGGGCGAACTTTCTCAGAAGTCGGAAACTCTTTCCGATACGATTCGGCTCTCTGGCGCTCAAGGAAAGGGAAACGGAACCTCGTTCGTCAGTTCCTCGCTCGAAGGACGCACGCCAAAGAATCGAGCCATTACCGGTGAGCGAAATGGTGCCACACCGGCCAGCGAAGCGTCCGTCGAGGCCGCTCTCGCATACTTGGCTAGACACCAACGCAACAATGGCTCTTGGACGGTCCGTTTAGACGAAGAACCGTGCAGTGGACAATGCGACCATGGTGGCTTTGAAAAAGATCCGCACGAAATCGCCGCCACAGGACTTGCCCTGCTCTGTTTTCTTGGTGCGGGCCATACCATGCACACAGGTGAATACAGCGAACAAGTCAGTCGCGGTGTGTACTTTCTCATTCAAAACTTGAAAATCCATAGCGGTCGAGGCACGTGGCTCACGACCGTGGCGAAGTCCGAAATGTACGAACATGGGATCGCAACCCTTGCCCTATGCGAGGCGCTCGCAATGACCGGAGACGCCGAACTTAGAGACACATGCCAAGCCGCAATAACTCACATCATTTACGCTCAACACACGGATGGTGGCTGGGATTACCATCCCAAGTCACCCGGCGACCTTTCGATTGTTGGATGGCAAGTCATGGCATTGAAAAGTGCGGTCAGCGCCAAGCTCGCGGTGAACGCGGAAACCATTCGCGGAATCGATCTGTTTTTGCGGCAGCATTCGAAGGGTGAGTTTATGTTCGTTTACCGCAATGGACTGAAGACATCGGCAAGCATGACCGCTATCGGTACTTTGATGCGTATTTTTCGAGGATGGTCAAAAACCGATCCAGCCATGATCAAAGCGATTGATTATCTCGCCAAGGAAGGGCCTTCTTCTAGCGACGTCTATTACAATTACTACGCGACTCAAGTCCTCTTCCATCACCATGGCAAATCTTGGAAAGACTGGAACGAGAGGATGCGTGAGTATCTAGTCAATTCTCAGGAAAAAAATGGACATATGGCTGGCAGTTGGTGGTTCTTAACCGATCCCAAAAATCCAGCAAGTGTTATCGCCAATCAAACCGGTGGTCGACTGTATGTCACTGCCATGTGTTGCCTGACTCTCGAAGTCTACTATCGCTATCTACCCGTCTACGACTCCGTTACAGAAGACTTTCAGTTTTAAAGCGACCCGGCAGATATGCAGCTCGCCTAAGTTGAATAACGCTTATGGATCGCGTCGGTCAGTCGATCTGCCGCCACCGAGATAGCGAGTGCGCCAGCGAAGCCTGCCGGTCCACCCACGACGAAGCCACCTACCGCACATGCGGCATGCCCTACACTTCGACTCGAACGCTCCGCTTCATCGTGAGTCATCTTCAATTGGCGACCCGCAAAATAAGCTCCTTGCCGGGCTGTTTCGCCCACCAAGGTTGGCACCAGTGACCCAACTGCGACCAGGACTCTGGATTGAGAAACAGCGGTTAACGATCCAGCAATCACATGCCTCCGTGTTGCACTGAGGAAGCCAGAAAACGCGGTTCGCACTACGGAGCCGACACACTTGTCCACTTGAACACTATGTCCCCTACCCGTCTTCACATGCCTGGCAAAATGCTCACAGTTTCCGATGACTAAGTCGTAACCTCTACGGCCAATAGCCGCCAGTGCCCTTTCGATGACTTCGTCCGGAGGGAACGGCTCGTCTACATCCTCCACCGAGACATCCGCTCCCTTAGCAAATAGCTCGATGCAAACGCGTTGGACGGACATCTCGCGTCCCTCTGGTTCGGTCGCCAAATGAACGACGGTACCGTCCCCAATATCGACTCCATAGTGAAGATAATCAAAAAATCCCCGTCGGCATGCGATCGAAATCAAATCAGCTCGGGCCATGGTTGACACTCATTAAAAAGGATTCCAAAGGGTTGGCCTATCAATGGTCACCCGATTGCGTTGCGACGAAGATTGGATGCAACCGAAGAGGATTCGATTGCACCCGTTCAATTATTGGTTTTCCGTCCCAACAACTTAGACACAAGCGATTCCAGCCCCGTCAAGTTCAGCTCCAACCGTCCTCGCGCGTCCTCGTCGGTGTGGTTCAGAATGCCAATTGGACCATCATAACCGCTTTGCGATATGGCGGTAAGGACTTCCTTGTCACGGTCGCCGGTTCCAAGCGGCAGGATTTTCTTACCTAGCCGTTCGCCGTCGGTTTGCATTCCATTGATGTTAACGACCAATAGGTGCGGTTTGAGCATCGCCAGTACCGCTGGCAACCGATCGAGTTGATCGTGGGCATGGTGCAGATTAAACACAATACCAACGTTTGGCATATTGATTCTTCGAATAAGCTCCAGTTGGTTTTCGGGAACTCCAAACCAACCACCGTGATTGTAAAGCCCAACCTTACAACCGATTTTTTTTGCAGCGACCGCAATTTGTCGAATGCGTTCGGCTTCTTGCGTAGCAAACGCGTCGGCCTGGCTTGCGGTCATAGTTACGTTGCCGCCACCCATAACCCAAAGTTGCGGGTGTTCGTTATGCTTTTCAAACAGCGAAAGTATCATTTTCGCTTCGTCGTTAAGCGTGGCAGGGAACCACCAAGCGGACAATTCGATGCCATTTTCCTTAAGCGCCACGATTTCCTTTTCGAAGCTCGGAATGTGTTCTGCTCGGTAATCGTAAGCGAAACGCCGAATGCCTAATTCACGAAGCATGCGTGCTCTTTGTTCCGGAGTTCGTTTGGCTGCGTCAAAGGGAACGATGCACCAAGCCATGAGATTGTCTTTTGCAAACGGCTTTTCGTTAAACTGGGCATTGGTTGGGTTATCCACTCCGGCGAGCCGAAGTCCGGTTCCAGTCGCCTTGGTGATTGCATCGCCGAGATCATTTCGAAACTCATCGGCGACCGATTCGAGTCGTTTTACAACGTCGGGATGTTGCTCTACGAGATTCTTGGTTTCACCAGGATCGGCGTCGAGATCGAACAGAGAAAGTCCCAGCGTCTCGACTTTGTAACCGTGTCGGCTGGCAATGCCGCGGATACCTGATTCTTCGATCGAATTGGGTGCCATATTTGCGAAGTTAGCAGGTTTGCCATCAACGCCTGGTGGCCCGTTCACAGTCAGGTACTCATGAGGCAGATGCAATTTCCATTTTCCACTTCGGACCGCGTGCAGTTCGGAACCGGAGTAGTAAATGAAACGCTCCCGGCCCTTGGCTCCCGAAGCGCCAAGCAGAAGCGGAGATAGGTCTTGGCCATCGATCTTCAACTTGGGTAGTGGCGAGTCGATCAGCTTAGCCAACGTCGGAAGCACATCGAGTCCGGTCACCAAATCGTTGCAGGTCCGAGCCGCCGGAACTTTACCGGGCCAACGCGCTATGAATGGCACTCGCACTCCTCCTTCGAATGTGGTCAGCTTTCCTTCCCGGAATGGTTTGGAGTCCCCCGCATGAGCACCGTAGCTTAAGAAAGGGCCATTGTCCGAGAGAAACAGAACGAGTGTATTTTCGTCGATACTGTTATTCTTAATGGAGGTCATTATTTCTCCGATGGACCAGTCCAACTCTTCGACGACATCGCCATAGAGACCACGACCCGACTTGCCCGCGAACGCAGTCGACACGGCGATGGGCACGTGCGGCATGACGTGAGGAACATAAAGAAAGAACGGCCGAGATTTATTGGCTTCGATGAATTTTACGGCTCGCTCGGTGAACAACTTGGTGAAGTTGGATTGGTCTGGATCGAGAGCAATGGTGGTTCCATTTTCAATCAAGGGCAGCGCTGGAATGCCGCGAACTGTCGGGTGCAATGGCCCGTTGTCATTGGAGTAGGGCAAGCCGAGCCATTCATCAAATCCATTTCGAGTTGGATCGAAGGCAGGCCGGGTACCAAGGTGCCATTTTCCGAAGCAGGCCGTTTTAAATCCTTTGGCTTGGCAAAGCTCAGGCAGAAGCGTTTCGACTGGGTGAATGCCGGTGGTACTGGTGTGATTGAGAGCGCCAGCCATGCCGATTCGATTGGGGTAGCAGCCGCTGAGCAAGGCGGCACGCGAAGCGGTACAAACCGCCTGCACCACGTTGAAGTTGGTAAACCGTGTTCCCTCCTTGGCCAGCCGATCCAGATTGGGTGTTCGAATGTCTTTTGCACCGAAGCAAGCAACGTCGGCGTATCCTAAGTCATCCGCCACAATGAGAATGATATTGGGCGGTCGATCGGCTCCGTTAGCGGCGGCATTGACGGCTGCGAACGTAGCGATGAGGAGTAGCGTGAACGAGGGGATCCAAGCAATAAAACGCATAAAAAACCTTCGGTGAGAATCAGCGACCATTGAGTGTACGACTCTCGTGCACTTGGCCAAAGTATAGCCAATAGAGCAGATTGCCACGTGGCGGATGCTGCCAGCATCCGAACCGACGCTAGCAGCGTCGGCCACGGCACTTCGTTTCCAAACTTCCGGAGCAGCCTCTGGCGTTGCCTAGCGTGGTCCGATATAGTACGCTTTCGAGAGTAACCTCTGCCGAAGCACCCGCTCTAGTGGGGGAGTCGTGAGAGGGGATTTGAGATGTAGTTTGGCCAATACGAATGAAATAGCACTTGGCGAAGTAGCTCAGTTGGTTAGAGCAACGGCTTCATAAGCCGTGGGTCGCTGGTTCAAGTCCAGTCTTCGCTACTCTTTTTCCAGGTGTACGACACCCGCGGGATAAGACTGTCAATTGCATCAGTTTGGATTTAATTTCGTGGATCGAAATTCGAGGAATAGAACGATTTAGGTCCCCTAAAAGCTTCGAAACGAAGCTTATGCTAGAATCCGCATGTTGATTTCCGCAACTCTAATCGTTGATGCATCCTAAACGTGACCGAACCCAACCTTTCTTCCTTTATTTGGGCGGTGGCCGACCTTCTGCTGGGCGACTACCAACTGGCGAATTGGCCAGCATACCGTGGAATTTGAGCAAGGCGGAAAAGCACGGGCGGAATACGGTACGGGCCTGCTCAATCGTCTGAGCCGCGAACTGACGCTGCGGCACAGGTCGGAGGTCGAGGTTATGCGTCAGGGACGAACTCCAGCACGCGCGATCGATTCGGAATCGAAAAACAGAACAGCGCAACCGCGTCCCGGATCATTAAAGCGGCTATCGAAGATGGGCGAGTTAAACAATTCGACCCGAGCCAAGGGAAAAAGCATGCTAAATATCTCCCTTTTTGGGCGCGAGTCATGTCTGAAGTTTTGTCCTATGCCTGAAAAGTAAGAACCAATAGGGTTCGCTTATTGCTTTGAATAAGCCTAAAGTTCATTTTCGTCAAACTCTGCAAAAAATTGGTCTAAGTCCCGGTTGTACTCGCCGAACTCCGCGTAAATGGCGTCTTCGGAAGGTTGCGTTAACTTGGAATCGTTCCTACGGACGCTTTCTGACAACGCACTCGAATCAATGACCGAACCAATGGCTGAATCACTGACCGAACCAATGGCTGACCTGTAGACAGGTACATGCACCATTCCCTTGTCCTTCGGAAGCTGTTCGGCTGTTTCGAGATCTAGCGGCAAGGAGCTCCGCGAGCTCGGCATAGCAAACCATTGCATGACATCCAGGCTTCCTTCGCCCTCTCCACCGCCGCCGCCGCCTCCCCCGACAGTAGGAGTTATGAATCGCAAGAAACTTGTGGATGTTGTGAAGTTGTTTCGGACAGCCAAAATGTCCGACAAGTCAACCGCCCCGTCTCGATTGAAATCGTGAACACTCGCCATGCCAGCGCTGGTCGAACTTGTTGTGAAGTTGCTCCTAACTTGCAAGAGATCTGTTAGGTCTACTTGATTCCCTATTCCCGAATTACCAACACCCGTATCCCCTGTCCAATGACCAAAGTGGAATTCTAGTGGTGTTGCCAGCTCAGTGTTCGTATTGGCAAGTATCTTGACCTGCAACCAGGTCTTAACGATCGTGTTGTCTGCCCAGGTCAGCGTCACTCGTGTTGCTCCGTTAACGCCTGCTCCAGGTCGAACCGATACGCTGTTGGGTGCTGGACCTGTTGCCCATGTTGAAGTGTCATCCGTATTTCCTACCTTGATTCCAAAGTCGGCGACAGTCACCGCGCCAGGTAGGCCATCTACGTCAAGCATCAAACCATTAATGCCACGGCTATACGAAGAAATATTTTCAAACGTCGCTACACCTGTTCCAAACAGGAGTGGTTGTTTCGTCGTTACACGCGCTCCGTCATCCACTGCCCCAGTTGCCAACCCGTTGGTATCAAACAAGGGTGAGCCACTGTAGAAAATCCGGACACTCTCGTTATTGGCTGTATCAACAAAGGCATTGCGCCGCCAGCCAACCGACGGGTTCGATGCCATCGTATTGCCTGCAACATCGGTTACACCCGCGCCATTTACCGAAACCTGATAATTGCCACCTGCATAGGTCAATCCAACTGGCAGCGTGAGCGTCCACGTGCGACCAGCGTCGCTTGTCGTTAGGCCCGCTCCGGTCATCGGAACTGCTACTCCATTGCGAGTCAACGCAATATCGGATAAGTCAAAGCCCACAACAGGTTCACTGAACGTCAGCGTCAGACTGGTAACTGACGTTGTTCTTGGGTTTGGCGAAACAGGCGAGATGACCACCGTTGGTTTGTCCGCATCGACCAGTATCGATCCGCTGACAAACGTGAACGAGAAAGGTGCCACGTTGGCATAGCCGGTAACAATGATCGGTACTTCACCAGATGGAGTGTTCGCTTTCACAGTAAAGGCTACGTTCGCAATTTGCCCTTGGGTGGAAACCGAGGGCGAAGCTCGATAGGCCGAAATACGAACTGTGCCAGTCGCATCGTCGTTGAACGAATCGATGGCCCAGCCCGTCTCTGCTGCAAACATCCCAGCCAACTGGACGTTGCCGGCATTGAGCCCATTGGCAACATCGAGCAAATTCGTATCGAAACCAAAGAACGTATCGACGCCGAATAGCCCCA
>JBBRJI010000184.1:0-9229 GCA_038219625.1 Pirellulales bacterium
GGAAAAGACTCGGCGGTGATGACCCACCTTGCGCTCAAAGCGTTCTATCCGGCCAAGCCGCCGTTTCCGTTCCTCCACGTCGATACGACATGGAAGTTTAAGGAAATGATCCAGTTTCGAGACAATTACGTGAAAAACGAATTGGGTATCGAGTTGATCGTTCACATCAATCATGAGGGACTCAAACTCGGCATCGATCCCGGCGAGAATAGCGAGAAGCACACGGAAGTGATGAAGACCGATTCGCTCAAAAAAGCCCTCAATCTGCATGGTTTCGACGCTGCATTTGGTGGTGCTCGTCGCGACGAAGAAAAGTCTCGGGCCAAGGAACGAGTCTTTTCCTTTCGAGACAAATTCCATCGCTGGGACCCGAAAAACCAGCGGCCTGAACTTTGGAACCTTTACAATTCTCGCGTTAATCCCAATGAGAGTATTCGCGTCTTCCCGCTCTCGAATTGGACCGAACTGGATGTTTGGCAATACATCTACTTGGAGAAGATCCCAATCCCGGACTTGTACTTCGCCAAAATGCTGCCCGTGGTTCAACGCAATGGCACTCTCATTCACATCAACGATGATCGCTTTCAATTCCGGCCGGGCGAAGTCGTCGAGCATAAAATGGTTCGTTTTCGAACGCTAGGCTGCTATCCACTTACCGGAGCGGTCGAATCCACAGCCACCACGCTGCCTGAGATCATTCAAGAGATGCTTTTGACAAAGACTTCGGAACGCCAAGGACGGGTGATTGACCAAGATGGCGGCGGCGCCGGTATGGAACTCAAAAAGACGCAGGGATACTTCTAAGTTATGTCACACCAGAGCGATTTGATAGCCGAAAACATTTTGGCATACCTGGATCAACATGAGCGCAAAGAACTATTGCGTTTCATTACATGCGGCAGCGTCGATGATGGCAAGAGTACGCTCATCGGTCGCTTGCTTTTCGATAGCAAAATGATCTACGAAGATCAACTGGCGCAGTTAGAAACCGAAAGCAAAGTGCACGGAACGACAGGTGGCGGCTTTGACCCGGCACTGGTTACGGACGGTCTCAAGGCCGAACGCGAACAAGGTATCACGATTGACGTCGCTTACCGCTATTTTTCAACCGCCAAACGCAAGTTCATCATCGCGGATACTCCCGGGCACGAGCAATACACTCGTAACATGGCCACGGGTGCATCCACCGCGGACTTGGCCATCATCCTCATCGATGCACGCTACGGCGTGCTCACGCAGACCAAGCGGCACAGCTTTATCGTTTCGTTGCTCGGCATTCGGCACGTGGTCGTTACCATCAATAAAATGGACTTGGTCGGACATAGCCAAGAGCGTTTCGACGAGATCTGCAGCGATTACCGCGACTTCGTTTCGCGCTTGGATTTGCCCGATTTGCATTTCATCCCCATCGCCGCCCTGCATGGCGAAAACGTAGTTGATCCCAGCGCCAATATGCCTTGGTACCGGGGCAGTACGTTGATGAATTTCCTTGAGTCGGTGTACATCGGCTCGGACCGAAATCTAGAAGACTTTCGAATGCCAGTTCAGATCGTCAACCGACCAAATCTTGATTTCCGAGGTTTTTGCGGAACCGTAGCGTCAGGAATCATTCGCCAAGGGGACCAGATCATGGTCCTCCCCTCCAAGCGTACGAGCAAAGTCGAGCGCATCGTGACGCACGATGGTGATTTGAAAGAAGCCTTCTGTCCCCAATCGATTACGTTAATACTGGAAGACGAAGTGGATTGCTCGCGCGGCGACATGATCGTTCGACCAGGCAACGTGCCTAAAATAAGCAACTCGTTCGACGCAACCATCGTGTGGATGAGTTCCGATGCCATGGTGCCAGGCAAGACGTATTGGTTCAAGCACACAACGCAAACGGTCACCGGTCAAGTCGACTCGCTCAAATACCGAGTCGATGTGAATACATTGCACCGAACCCCAGCACCAGACCTGCAACTGAATGAGATCGGTCGATGCGCAGTCACGTTGAGCCAGCCGATATACTTCGATGCCTATCGACGCAATCGCGGGACGGGTGCCTTCATTATTATCGATCGGATGAGTAACACTACGGTCGGCGCCGGCATGATCTCGGATCGTGATTCAGCCAAGCAGGCATCTGCCGCTTGGGAAATGACGGACGAACAAACGGAAACCGGGCAACGCAGTGTGTCGGACGTTACGGAAGCGGAGCGAACGGCTCGGTTCGGACAAAAGGCGGCAACACTATTGTTCACAGGGCTCACCGGCACTGGTAAGAGCACCATTGCTCGCGCGGTCGAACGCGCTTTGTTCGATGATGGTCGTGCTGTCGCGGTTCTGGACGGAGAAGCGATGCGTCGCGGTGTGAACGTTGACCTTGGCTACACGGTCGAGGACCGCAGCGAAAACTTGCGGCGATCGGCGCACGTCGCAAAGCTCATCAATGATAACGGTTTGATCTGCATAGGTGCCTTTGTGGCACCAAGCCAAAGCGTTCGAGAACGGGTTGCGGATGTCATCGGCAAAGATCGTTTCCTCACGGTGCATTGCACAGCCAGCCAAAGCGTTTGTCGGCAACGGGATACCAAAGGTCACTATGCGGCAGCCGAAGCAGGCAAGTTGCCGAATTTTCCAGGCGTGTCCGCGGTCTACGAACCGCCGGAGAATCCCGACTTGGTATTGGATTCGGGTGAATTGAGCGTTGACGAATGCGTGAGTGCAGTATTGGAACTGCTGAAAGCGAATCAGATTATTCGGTAGCGCAAACTATCGGGCCGTTGGCCCTGTCGCAGTCGTGTGTGTGCGATTCCCAGGCCGTTGGCCTGGGCTAGGCAAACGGGTGGGCCTTCGGCCCGAAACACAAGAATTTGTGTCATTTCAAGTTTCATGCCAGAATTGCGTTTCGCCCATGAGATGCGTTTTGCCGCAAGCGTTACGTTTCGACCCAAGTGTTGCGTTTCGGCCCAAGCGTTGCGTTTCGGCCCAAGCGTTACGTTTCGACCCAAGCGTTGCGTTTCGGCCCAAGCGTTACGTTTCGACCCAAGCGTTGCGTTTCGGCCCAAGGGGCCATTCGTTTGCCTAGCCCAGGCCAACGGCCTGGGGAAATATGACATATGATACGCATAGGGCCAACGGCCCGGCAGTTAAAAAGGAACCATTCACATGCCCCAGTCTCTCGCCCAGGTTTGGCTCCATGTCGTCTTCTCGACTAAAGAGCGACGCCCGTTCCTCCAGGACGAAACATTTCGAAACGCGACGTTTCGCATGTTGGCTCATCATGTCAAGGAAACCGGCTGTGTAAGCGCCTCTGCAGGTGGCTATGTTGACCATGTGCATCTCCTTGTCGGGCTTTCGAGAACTATCACGATGGCAAAACTTGTCGAGCAGATAAAAACGGAAACGTCCAAGTGGGCAAAGTCTTCCGATGGTGGTTCGTCACTGTTCTCTTGGCAAGCTGGATACGGTGCGTTTTCCGTGAGCCATTCCAAACGCAACGATGTTGACGCCTATATTCGTAGGCAAAATGAGCATCATGCAAATTTATCGTTTAAAGATGAGTTTCGGAAAATATGTGAGCGACATGGAATTGAAATCGACGAGCGTTATGTCTGGGATTGAACTCTGCAAACTATCGGGCCGTTGGCCCTGTCGCTGTCGTGTGTGTGTGTGTGCGATTCCCAGGCCGATGGCCTGGGCTAGGCAAACGAATGGCCCCTTGGGCCGAAACGCAACTCTGGCATGAAACATGACGCGACACCGATCCTTGTGTTTCGGGCCGAAGGCCCTTTAATTTGCCTAGCCCAGGCCACCGGCCTGGGGAAACGGCCTGGCCAACGGCCTGGGAAAACGCCAAAATTTGTATCCGGCTCCGAAATTTCTATCCGGCGTCGAACATGTTGATCATCACTTGCTGGAGCCGCGGCAAATCTTTGCCAATGAACACAACTGCGATTCCGAATAACAAAAAACTAATGTTCAACCAGAGAATCGCTTGTCTACGTTGGTTGATGCGAATGGTTGCGACCTTTTCCACCAGAAGTCTTTCAAAGGTAAACCAACCGGACAGATTCTGTTGCTTGCCAGCCGCATGTATCTGTGAAACGGCGCCCCGCCCTGCTGATTCAATGCAGGCCCTCACACCAAGCTCTGGCAAATCCACCAAGTCGCCCAGCCACTCCGAACGAATTTGCTCTTTCTCCAAGAGTTCGCAAACCTGAGCTCGAAGCATCCTGGTATCTAGGCCGTAGACTACCAACGTCGGTACCGTGTTCAATGCCATCAGCATCAAGAGGAAAAGATACAAAGCGATCAGCACAATCCAAACCCATACACCCAATAGCGAATAAGCCGCTCTCGGGAAAAAAAGCTCGATCGGCCCAATGGCGATAAAACCGATCACGGCCAAGCCCAGTAAGACCAGATCCAAAGCACCACTTAAAACGGTCGGATGGGACCTCAGTCGCAGCAACCCCAGTACGTTGATATAGGCTGCCAATGGCAAGAGTGCGATTGCGAATCGAAGCAAGTCAAGCATGACCAGATTTGTTGTTGTTGAGAGCCGCTCGCGTCGCTTGCAGGACGCGAGTTTGAAGTTCGTTGAAGTCCCCCTCGACGAAAGCCCCGGCCGCAGCGCGGTGTCCACCCCCGCCAAAAAGACGCGACAATTCGTTGCAATCGACATGGCATCGCGATCGGAAACTCACCTTAAAGCCACCCTTTAGTTGCTCGATCATGATGAACGCCACTTTGACGCCAACGATGGCCAAGGCTAGGTTGATCGCATCTTCGGTATCACTGGCCAGCGCTCCCGATTCCACAAAGTCTTCCTTGCGGACAAAAGTATGAGCCAACAGACCATTGTTTTCCACTTGAATGCGAGACAGGATTCGACCGCGAAGCCTTACTCGACCCAGAGTGTCGCGTTCGTACAAGTCGCCGTAGATGGACGAGGGTGATGCACCGCAATCCACAAGGTCGCCAATGATTCGATAGGTGTCGCTGGTTGTCGAGGCAAAACGGAACCAACCGGTGTCCGTAGCGATGGCGGAGTATAAGGCCGTTGCCATCTCCTTGGTGATCGGCACCCCCGCATGTTTGGCAACCAAGGCGACCAGGTGACCGGTGGCTTCTGCACTGGTATCTTTGAAAAACTGGGCTCCCAAATCGTCTTCGCCAACGTGGTGATCGATAACAATCTTGGTCCCTTCGAAACGCCGCAGGACTTCTGCCATCGGACCGAGTTGTGCCCAAGCGCTGGTGTCCAGAACAATCAGGCAATCCCCGCTTACGTCCACGCCAAGGATATTTTCACCGATAACACGGATGCTCCCGGTTGGATCTAAAAAGGAAAGAATGGGCGGTGTTGGATGGCCGTTGACAATCACAACCTCTTTTCCCATGGCCTCGAGGATTCCCGCCATCCCCAACTCGCTCCCCAAAGCATCGCAATCGGGGCGAATATGGCTGGTAAGCACAAACCGGTCGTGCTTGCGAATCAGCGAAATCAATTTATCCCAGTCTAAACTCATTTAACAAAACATTTCATATCGAGGGTGGTGTCGCGTTTCAGCAACGCAGATTATAGCGACCAAACGACTGAATGCGCAACTACCAACTTGAATTCTAGTTGCCAAAACTTGATAGCTTTCTGTCTAAATCAAGAGTTGAGGTCGATAAAAGTTTAGCTTGATACGCTTTGTGGAGGATCACGGCACGGAGTGCCGTGCTACAATGGTCCATGATCGCCAACGCTACCGCCGCTCACGTTGAGTTACTACCTACCGGGCTCACTGCGCCGATCGCATTCGAACGGCTCAAGCATTTACCGAATTGCTGTTGGCTGGATAGCGCGCTGGCCGGAGACAAACAATCCCGCTATAGTTTCTTGGCCGCGGATCCGATCGACGTCATCACCGTCGAACGAGTAGCGGCGGATCCGCTGGTCAAGCTGGAGCAGTGGATTGAAGAATTTCGATCGGTAACCGTCCCAGGGCTTCCGCCGTTCCAAGGTGGCGTGGCAGGTTTCATGGGGTATGAGCTGGGTCGTTGTTTCGAACGTGTTCCGTCGGCCAGGCACAATGAATTCGGCTTGCCGTTGGCCACGCTTGGACTTTACGATGTTGTTTTGGCCTGGGATCGTGAAACCGAGGCGGGATGGATTATCTCACAAGGGTTTCCGGAATCTTCATCGTCCAAAGCACGCTTGCAGCGAGCCAAAACAAGATGTGATGCGTTTCGAGCGTTGCTAACAACAAACGATCCGGAATCTAGCAACCGATCTTGGTCCGCCTCCGGAGCCACGTCTGAGATGCATGCATTTCATGCGATGGCGCATGGTCTGACCGCACCCCAGTTTGAGACCCGTCTCGGCGGCGGCTGGCTTGGTAATTTTGACAGCTCCGGTTTTCGCGATGCGGTTCAGACGGCTCGCGATTACATCCACGCTGGCGATATTTTTCAAGTGAATTTATCACAGCGATTGCTATGTCCTGCACGCTGTGATTCCGCGTCGCTCTACCAACGCTTACGGCGGGTGAACGCTGCTCCCTTTGCCGGTTACTTGGATATTGGTTCTGCCCAAATCATAAGCGCCTCTCCTGAGCGATTTCTCCAAGTCAAGGACAGATGGATCGAAACGCGACCCATCAAGGGGACCCGCCGCAGGAGCGGAGACGCGGTCTTAGATGCCCAAACAGCGAGGGAGTTGATGAACAGCCAGAAAGACCGTTCCGAAAACATTATGATTGTGGATCTGCTTCGTAACGATCTTTCGCGCGTCTGCGAAATCGACTCGTTGAAAGTAACTCAGTTGTGCGATGTCGAGGTATTTCCGTTCGTGCTTCATTTGGTCAGCAGCATTCGCGCGCGATGGCGTCCTGGATCCAGCGTGACGGAGTTGGTTTCAGCGATGTTTCCTGGCGGCAGTATCACGGGCGCGCCCAAAATTCGCGCTATGGAAATCATTGCGGAGCTGGAACCAACGGTTCGAGGCCCCTATTGCGGGTCGCTTGGTTACTTTAGTTCCGATGGCAGTATGGACTGGAACATTCTCATTCGCACGCTAACCGCTTCGAGAGGTTGGTGGCAATTCCAGGTCGGTGGTGGTATCGTTGCCGATAGTGTGCCTGAACAAGAGGAAGAAGAGACTTGGACAAAAGCCGCCGGCATCGTTGCGGCCATCAATGCATCGATTTAGCGGTAGTCATGCGGCTACCCTTAATTCTTTCGCTGATTCCGCCAAAAGTGCAAGCTGCAAATGGGGCTACGAGGTGCGGTCGCGAAGGCGATCAGCGTTTTCCGCATATGGATAAACTTCCTGCACCCGTGTCAAGACTGGTCCAATGCTTAGTCGAAGAGGCCGAAGCGACTCCTGAAACCACAACGCAGGTCCTTCAATTGATCTCTTTCTTTGCAAGAGGCTGTAATTCGCAAGAAGACTGGAGAGCGCTGTCCAAGGGGCCATACGGCGCCGAACTCCTACACCACTCGTTCAAGCTTTATTCAAGTCCGCAATTGAAGGAAATGAACTACCTGCAGACCTGCACATATATCGCAGCCGCGAGATTTGGAAAGGAATTAGCCGAAAAAGGGATCATCAACCCTGCACTTCGGCAATTGTTTACCAGCACGACTGAGGCGGAGATATTGCAAGGTTTGTGTATTGTGGCGGGGAAAGTCATCGAGAGGATGCAGGAAGAGATGGACGCCAGTGCTGCAGGAACGTGATAGGGAAAAAATCAAGCGAATGACGGTCAAGATGGAGGAGGCGACGGTTAACTCAATCGCGGCTTCCTTCATGGTAGCTTTCCATGCTGGGACCGTGTGGTCCGACAAAGAGCTCGTTTCGAAACTAACAGAATTCCGCTAAGCGATTCCACACTTTGGCCGCAACAATATCCACGACCCTGTCGAAGAAATGTTAAAACAGTTAAAGCCGTATTCTGCCAAGCTCTCTAGTAAAGGGACGAAACGGAAGCCTCGGAAGTAGGCGGAAAACTGCAGTTGGTGTTTGTCCCTGCGATGGCAGCCGAAAGAACAGGACACGTGATGGTTTGAAGGACACCGTGCTTGGGCAATTCCAAACGCAAAGCGAAACGCAAATCAAGAGCGATGATTCCAAGAGACGCCTTGAGAATTCTGGGGTCGTGTAAAAAGGGGACGCAGGAAAGCGCCGGGATAAGCCGGATTGGAACTGGCAATGAGGAGTCCTACAACGAAGATTTAGCCAATCACTTTGGCCTCAAGTTGTACGCTGACAGCGGTAACGTCATGGGTGTAGACACAACAGACGTTCACGCGGGCAAGCTATGGTGCTCCGAGATCACCCATATCGAGTGCCGACGCTGTCTGTGTTCGGGAATGCAATAGTTCCATTGTGCTATTCGCAAGCGATGGAATGGCTCGGCGGAGTCGACCAACCTGAGCATGCGTAGTCCCTAGCAAACCAAGCTGCGTCCGCGCCGCTGATCGCCGCCGGTTTTTTCAGGAGCAGTGTGCTTTTCGTCTTATTGTCCGCCATTCCCCCGCGAAATTGCAGGTGATCAAACAGGCGTATCGCTTCAATTGCGTAGGATGTGGCAATCTTGCGGTCTTCGATCATGATCAGATGGTCGCCGTTACCTTTCTCGCCACTGACGGAATGGTTGCTCGAACCGCTGAAGACCTTGGCCGTCGGAAGACAGAAGTCGGTGACGACGAACTTGTGGTGGACATTGATCCCGCTGCCACCGCTCTTGTCGGAAATCCCGTAACTGAAAACAGGCCGCTCCGCCAGGCTATCGATCGCCTTGCGCGCCGCGCCCGATTTGGCCTGGTTGAGAAAGGCCAACGCGAAGAGGACCGAAGAGGTCGATTGGTCGATTGCGGCCCCGATGGGGTTTAGTGACAGGTCCGTATTGTCGTGCGGAGAGATGCAGAAATGAAAGGCCGAGCCTTGCGGCGATGTGATCGTGTGCCACTTTTTTGCGAGGTCGGACTTGGAGAAATGTTCGGGGTCGTTAAAACCGGCTTCGAAGACTTTCGAAATCAGATCCACGACTTCGGGCTGTTGAAAAACCAAGGCGCTATTCGACTGGATGTAGAGGCCGCGAAACGTAAAGTTGGTCGATCGGTCAAGAATGTCAGGCTCATTGAAGTCGTACGCGAACGCATCAACAGTGATGTCAGGATCGTTCACCGACTCGTCCAGCAAGCCGAAAACCAAATCATGGGCCTCGAAGCCGAGTTGCGAACGCGAATTTCC
>JBBRJI010000185.1:0-9227 GCA_038219625.1 Pirellulales bacterium
CACCCGGCTGTGACCGGGTGTCCTTTCTGCTGGTCAGTCTATTGATCCGAGCTGGGGTTCCGGCCGAACTCATCGTATTGCTCGATAGCTCTGTCGAATCGGCTCAACAAGCTATCGAGATTGGTGTCGACAAAGTCATTATGACAGGCAGTAGTCGATCCGGCAGAAAAGTGTTGCATTCGTTGGCCGAAACCCTTACTCCATCGGTGATGGAGCTGAGCGGCTGCGATGCCATGTATGTGCTTCCGGGAGCTGACATGCACCGCGTTTGCGACCTATTGGTGTTCGGTCTCCGGCTCAACGGGGGAGCGACATGCATGGCCCCACGGCGAGTTTTTGTGCCTAAAAAATCGGCTGAGGTGTTTCATCGATTGTTGCAGCAACGGCTTGAAGATCCTCGTCAGAAAACCTGGACAACCAAGCTCTCACCGCAAACCTACCAACAGTTATGGGACGGTATCGAGGACGCCATCCGAAAGGGAGCTCGCGTTTTTTCGGGTGAGTCTCGACGCAGCGAGATTGCGATCGCCAACGAACCTTCGAAACCGTTGGTTTGCGGTCATTTCGTGCTAACGGACGTTACCGCTGAGATGCAGTTGTGTGCTGCAGACCTCTTTGCCCCCCTCGCCTTGATCATTCCCGTGGAGGACTGGTCGGACGCCCTGCGAGCCGATTCTCGCTGCCCCTATGCGCTGACTGCCTCAATCTTTGGCCCCATCGAGGACGCGCTGCGTATCGTTCGGTTCGTCACTGCTGGATTCATCACCATCAACGACATCATCCTGCCAACGGCCGACCCGAGACTGCCTTTCGGCGGTCGCGGCGAAAGCGGTTTTGGGGTAACGCGTGGCAACGAAGGTCTCTTGGAGATGACTTTTCCCAAAGTCGTTTCGACCCGATTGGGGGCCTGGTTGCCGCATGCGAAGCTGCCCGATCCCGCCGATGAAGAATTACTAGACGGCTTGCTACAATTCAGCCACCACAGTCGTCTAAAAACCCGATTGCAAGGTCTATTGCAAACGGTAAAAGCAGCCATGTCCCAGCGAAAATCATCGGCCAAAAGCCATCGAAATTCCTAGGCCGCGAACCAAAAACACCCCTAAATCAAAAATAGAATTGAGAATTTCATGATAGAGCGGTCCGCTAGAGTCTTGAATGTTGGAGTGATTGGCGGAGGCCTTGCCGGTCTGGCCGCTGCGTGCACGCTCGCTTCGCGAGGCCACAAAGTGACGCTGCTGGAGAAAAACGAATGGGTTGGCGGCAAAGCAGCCGTGCTTCACCAGGACGGTTTTCGGTTCGACATGGGGCCGACGATTCTGACCTTGCCGTCGGTCCTTCAACGTATCTTTCGCGAGGCCAATCGCAAACTGGAAGACTACATGGATTTGGTCGCGTTGGATCCCCAATGGCGTTGTTTCTTTGATGACGGTGGAGTTCTAGATCTCGTCCCCGACCTCGCCAAGATGAAAGCGAACTTGGAAAGGTTTTCGCCAAACCCCAACGTTGGTGAAGGTTACGAGCGGTTCATGCAGATCTCGAAGCGGCTGCATGAAGTATCCGACAAATTCTTCTTCTGGAGAAGCGTCGGTGGAATCTCCGACACCATGGAGGTGGGTGGTGCTTTCTCAGCTACGGTTTTGAAAGATGTGATGAGCCTGCGCATGGGTCGTACGGTTGCGGGTTTGGTACGTTCGTGCGTGCCAGACGCCAGAGCCGCCCAAATGATCGACCACTTCACTCAGTACGTGGGTTCCTCACCCGAAGCGTCGCCAGCAGTTTTGTGCGGCATTGCGCACATGCAGACCGACGAGGGCGTTTGGTATCCGATCGGCGGTACCCGTTCGGTGCCGGAAGCCCTTTCGAAGTTGGCCCGTGAATTGGGCGTAGAAATCAAAACGCAAGTCGACGTTGCATCGATCGATTCCGATGGTGTTTCCGTGCGTGGTGTTACCACGACGACTGGAGAGAAGTATGAATTTGATGCTGTCGTATCGAATTGCGATGCCGTTCGTACCCACCGCGAATTGATGAAGGGGTCAGCGACCGACAAGAAGTTTGAGAAGAGACGAAGTTACGAACCAGCCTGCTCCGGCGTTGTTCTCTATCTTGGATTGAAGGAACGCTACGAACATCTCTTGCATCACAACTTCGTGTTCTCCAAGGATCCGCACGAAGAGTTTGACTTCATTTACAAACAGGGCAAACCAGCGCCCGATCCTACGGCATACGTTTGCGCTCCGGCTTCCACGGAACCACAGGTTGCACCACCAGGAGGCGAGGCGCTTTACATCTTGGTGCATACGCCCTATTTGAGGCCAGACCACGACTGGTCGAAGATGTTGCCAGCTTACCGCGAAGTGATCTTGGACAAATTGGAAAACACAGCCGGCTTGAAAGGCATTCGTGACCGAATCGTATCAGAGAATTCGTTGACGCCAGAAGGCATTCATAAGCGATACCGAGTTTTGAACGGAGCTATCTACGGACTCGCCAGCCACGGTCGGTTCCTCGGGGCGTTCAAGCCAGCCAATCGCTCTCGCGATCTCAAAGGACTTTATCTAGCTGGCGGTGCAGCCCATCCGGGGCCAGGCATGCCGATGGTAATGATGAGCGGTTGGATCGCAGGTGATACGCTGGACAGCGATATGCAAAGCGGAAAACTCGCAGCGGTTTAATGCAATCAACTCAAAGCGGTCAACCGCACACTCCTAGTGGATGGGTCGGCAGCATCGATACGGACTCTCACCCTGGCACCATTTTCTATTTTCGGCAGTCTCGTGGCTCTGGCACGGATGGCTGAATCATGCGTCTGTACGATTCCGTTTACAGCATCCACGACTTCCGCCTCGAGTATTTCGCCGACTCGATGTTGGAGCGAGACGGCCTCCAACAGATCGATGACCGCACGGTCGACGTTTGATGCTCGTCCTTCGTATCGTTCCATGACCGCCGGTAGTCCAGCCATTTGGTCGGTCAACGACTTCGGTACAATAAGGCTATTGGCAAGCAAGTAAGCAAGGTCGAGTACGTACCGATCGGCGAGTCGACGCATGGGTGCCGTCGCATGGGCATAGGTCGCAGCGATGGCCGAATGCCATGGCAGTTTTTCGCTATCGTACAGGGCGTATCGGGCGCGTCCACCCGCCCTTCGTGCGTCGAGCAGAAAGCGTTGATGACTGAAGTTCTGAGGATCCATACGACGCTGAAGTTCTCGCAAGGACTCATTCGACCCCCAGACAATCCCGAGCGCATGCGCAGCCCGACGCAACGATTCGAGTGCGCGTGGTTCAGGTTCGTCCATGACCCGAAACAAGCCAGTTCGAGCTTCCTGAAATAGCGCGCCGATCGCTATATTGACCGCCAGCGAAAGAGTGGAATTGACCCACTCTGAAAAAACTCGGGCGCGAAGGACGAGTCTTACACCACCTGGCGCGGACTCGTCGACGATGACTTCTTGTTGTGGGAATTCAACCCTCATTGCGCCGCGGGCTACTTCATCTGCCCACATGCGATTGGCAAAATCCTCGACGTTCGGGATCTTTTTCAGATCCACTTGGTCGTAGGCGAGTTTCGCTCGACTGGCGCAAATCACTCGATCCACGCTCCGAAGCTTAACCTTTCCGTCAGGACGAATCGAAACGACAACGAGAACAGCAGGACGAGGTCCATCGGGTAGTAGACTGGCAGCCGACTGCGAAATGACCTTGGGGTACAAAGGGATCTTTTCAGCGAGCCCGTAAAGGGTTACGCCTCGTTGCCATGCCTCTTTTTCGATCGCACCGCCACGCGTTACAAAAGCGCTTACATCCGCAAGAGCGTATTGAAGTACCAGTTCATCGCCATCTTGTTCAATCGCAAACGCTTGATCCAAGTCGGTCGACGAGGCGGGATCGAGCGTTACCAATGGGATGTGCATCGCATCGCGACGCTGAGAAAGCCATTCAGGTTTTTCCGAACCCAAAACCCTGGTTGCACCGTCGGCGGCAGCTACGACATCAGGCGGAAACTGCAACGGCAACTTGAATTGTTCCACAATCGCAGCAAATCCGTTGGACAGCGCTTCCTGCGCTTGCTCAGCAATTTTCATACTGCTCCATTTCAAATAGATGGTTTAAACTAAGGACGCGTGGCAACCACTTCCCTTTGGTGTCGAAGCGCTTGGCCATATCCATCTATTGCATTGTAGTTGCAGTTGGCCTCAACGGCTTTAGGCGTACACACATGGTTGGCCACATTATAGCTCTGGAGACGCACCGCATGGTTGGTTTTTGTGGCTGAGCGAGGCCCTCGCTCAGGTTTTGCATTCAACGAGCGAAGGGCCTCGCTCGTCTACAAATGTCCGCATTAGGCGAGCGGCAGACATAAGACTACCAGGCCAGGCCACCGTGTGGCACGCCCAAAGCGATTAGCGCGATTAGCGATGGGCGTGGGAAGTGTGGCAAATGACCCTAGCGATTCACCACGCCCTTCGTACCTCAGAGCGTGCCACCCAGTTTGTAGGTAGAATTCAAACTGCCCCTCGCCTTAGCAGCGAAATCGCAATCTACCACGCGAGACTTTTTTATTGAAAATCTCGTTTTTCGCGCCTGGATCGGCTTAAACTGGACACTAAGTAAGAGCCTCACGCTCGCGGCCCGACTTTTCAACGAGAATCGCCCATGGATCAGACCGCCTTCAATACAGAACTATCGGAGCCGGCTCAACCGTCGGCTTCGTTAGGTTCAAGATACAGATTCTGTCAGTACTCAACTCTTCAAACTCATCCAAGGAGAAGTCGTCGTGAATATTCTATCTCGTTCCATGCTAGGTGTGGCAGGTGGCGTCCTGGTGCTTTGTGCAATTGGGACCATCGGTTTCGTGGCCGCGTTGGCAAACCAACAAGGTTCCTTGGAATCAAGGGCTTCCAATGGGAGCTTGGCTTTGACGCCGGGAACTCCCTTGCCGCAGGATTCAGGAAGTTTCGTCCTGGCGCAGGGTATGGGAGGTATGGGCGGTGGAGGTATGGGATGGGTAGGAGGTGGCGGTATGGGAGGAATGCCAGGGGGCGTCAATGCGCCCAAGGAATTGGTCATCAAATGGGAAAAGCCGACAGCACCCGTTCCATCTTGGCTTGAGGGTGGTGCGGACGCAAAAGAACGAGAGGACGATATTCGAAGGACGCTCAAAGAGCGCATGGAAGTTGATTTCAATGGAACACCGCTTTCGGGTGTTATGGCGTTCATCAGTAAGACGATGGGCATCCCGATTTTTATCGATGACAAAGCCTTGGAGGATGAAAACATTACACCGGACGAGCCCATCACGCTTGAACGAAAGGACGTCAAGGTCCGCGATGTGTTGATGCAAGTCCTAGAGCCGCTCCAGCTAACTTACTTGATTGAGCGCGAAGCGATCTTTATTACCTCGAAAAAGACATCTGCGAATCAAATTCGATATTACGATCTAAGCTACCTATTCCCCGACAATGGTCTTACCTCAGAACTGATGACCTCGATCGAGATGATGGTGTCCCCAGACCAATGGCAGAACGCCGGTGGAACAAGCTCGATGGTTACCGTTGGGTCTATGCTGGTGATTAGTGCCCCGGAAGAGACCCAACTTGCCATCGAGGTGATGCTGCGTGAGATTGCCAAGCAGACACCTGCCAACCTGAAGCCGAGAGTCTTTCTAGATAGGCCAGCCAGCAAACCGGCAGAGAGCGAGAAGGCTGGCGAGAAGCGTTAACGTAGATCCGTCGCTCCGCGACGGATGTCCTCCATCTCTAACGCGGCATGGATAAACAAGTTGCTTAGTGCTCTAACCAGCTTAAGAGTTGGGGTTTTTGCGTAGCGGAAGCCGCGTAGGCTTTCGGCGACTTCAAGAGGTAAATCCCAGTGGATTCGTCTAAACCACCGAAACTCTTGGCGAGTTCCGCTACCCCAAATTTAGCATCGGAGAAGCACTAGCGAGGTCGGAACGTACGCTGACCGTCGGTCGGCGGAGCGACTGACCTACGTTACTTCGGCATCTCTCTGCCCTTTGTTTCTGGCAAGAAATAGATAGCTACCAAACCTAACAAAAAGATCACACTCATATAACTGCAAGTATCCCGGAATGAATCGATTTTTTCGGTGACTCCGTTGGCTCGCTGTGCAAGGAAAGTTTGGAATTTTCCCAATCCGAATATTCCTGCTGCCGCCACAAATCGTCCGACGTTGTAACAAAAACTGGTGCCAGTGCTTCTCAGTCGCAGCGGAAATAACTCGGGCAAATAAATTGCAAAGCCAGCGAAGAGTGCCAACTGACAAAAGCCCATGACTGAACTCATCCAAATGTCATTCACGCCGTCGAAATACTGAAAGTACCCGATCGTCGCTAACATGGCTGCCACAAATCCAATTGCAAAGGTTTTTTTGCGACCGATGACTTGCGCCAGGTAAGTGAAACTAAGCATTCCAAAAAAGGAGCCGATGTTCTGACAGATCATGTTGAACGAAACCCAACTCTTGGTCATTCCCGGAATCGCGGCCTCGTCGATGCCTTGGTCTCGCAAATTGCGAGAGATAACGTCTTTAACTAACTCTGGGCTCATGAAGCCGATTCCCCAAACACCGATGACCCCAACAATGCAAAGCAACATGCCAAACAATGCCGACCGTCGCCATTCCGGTTCGCCGAAGAGTGAGCCATAGGACCCAAATTTTACGCCTGTCAGTCGTCCCTCTCTTCGGGCAGTCACCCAAGCATCCGGTTCTTTCAATTTCATTTGCAAAAAGACGCAAAGAAATGCAGGTACGGCACCCACAAGAAACATATATTTCCAACTGCTCGAAGCGTCGATCTGTTTCGTCGAGACCATGTAGCCCAATACGATTCCAATCAATCCAGCGGTAATATTGCCAATGGCCGAAAGGGCTTGCAACGTACCCAAAGCACCCGTGCGAGAACGCGAAGGCAAACCGTCAGCTACCAGCGCAACCGCCAATCCAAACACTCCGCCTACCCCCAGACCCGTTAGAAAACGATAGACGGCAAAGTCGATCCAGCCAGTAGAAAACGCGGATAACCCCGTGCAAACGGAGTACAGGAACACCGTCAACGTGAGCGTCTTTGCTCGGCCAATGCGGTCGCCAACCGAGCCAAAGATCATCCCACCGGTTGCCCAGCCGATCAAAAAAATACTGGTCGCAGTGAAACCATACTCCTTGATAACTTCCGGCGTTGTCCCCTTGGGCAACAGATTGGACAAGGCATCGTTGCGAGCGATCAAGAAAATCTGCTGGTCCAAACAATCAAACAACCAAGCCAGGGAAGCCATCGAAAAGACGAACCAGTGATAGCCAGTAAGCCCGTGCCACCACATTTTGTTGGAATCACTATTGGACATATCGCTGGCTTTCTACTGCAAGGCTGGAAATCGAAATAGGGGGGAAAGGCAAACCATCGGCACTTAGATGGCCGTTTGAGAACCCCATGATAACCAAAAAGAGTTTCTCGATGAGTCGATCCAGGCTCTGAATGGGCAAAACTAGTGCGAAGTCACTGCTCAATTTTCGGGTAGCGGAACTCGTCAAGAGTTTCGGACTGCTTGGCAATAACCGAAAGTCTTGACGACTTTCGCACCATGGCCAACGAGCCTCGCACTCCCATTGTTTTGCAAACCAACCTGTTTCGTTGGATTCGTCCCCATCGTAATGGAATCGTAATGGAGCAATTGGCGGTTGGCGGGTATGATCACCTTTCATGAACACCCAATTCCAGCCTGAACTCATCGCCGACGATTGCTTCATAGCGAAAAATGCAACCCTGCGAGGCAAGGTCACGATCGGCTCCGAGTCGTGTGTGCTCTTCGGGGCCGTCCTCCGAGGTGACTGCATCGGGATCCAAATTGGCTCCCAAACGAACATTCAAGATCTCTGTTGCTTGCACGGCGACCCTGGTTTTCCCTGCACGATTGGGGATCGAGTCACCGTGGGACATGGAGCGATCCTCCACGGTGCTACCGTCGAAAACGATTGCTTGATCGGCATCCGCGCCGTCGTGCTCAATGGTGCGGTCATAGGTACGGGCTCGATCATCGCCGCTGGAGCTCTTGTGCCTGAAGGAAAAGTCATTCCACCCAATTCACTGGTCATGGGCGTTCCGGGCAAAGTGGTTCGCGAAACCAATGCTGTCGATGCCGAGATGATCCGGCATGGATGGGAACACTACGTCAAAACCAGCCAACACTACAAAGCAACTGAGTCATGAGCAAACGGCACGAAAACAACTCCGCACCGACCGAGCTAATCCCGGGCGATATCGAATACGAAATGGGGATCCCAATCCCCGGCATCATTTTAGAGAAAGAACGTTGGGTTCAAACGGCAATCAAAAAGCTACCGGAAAATTCTCCGCTCGATTTCAAAGCCATCTTCGGTCGCGATGCATCAATAGCAATCGATATCGGTTGTGGCAACGGTCGCTTTGCGATTTCCTCTGCCGTCAGACGACCTGACTGGGATCACGTGGCCTTCGATATTTTGCCGGCGGTCATTCGATACGGAACACGACGAGGCAACCAACGCGGGCTTTCCAATCTTCGATTCGCGGTTTGCGATGGTTGGCGATTCCTCGAATCGTATTTGCCCGCTGAATCGGTCCAAGAGATTCACATCTACCATCCACAGCCGTTTGCCGATCGAATGCAATCCAGCCGCCGCATGTTAACGCCCGATTTCTTGGGGCTGATGCACAGGTGCCTAAAGTCGGACGGCCAGGTCTTTCTGCAGTCGGATCAAAGGGACTATTGGGACTATATTTGCGGCATCATGGGTCGAGTGTTTGAATGGGAAGAAGTGAAAGGTCGTTGGCCTGAGGACGAACACGGTCGCTCGCGCCGCGAAGTTTTATCCATCGAACAGGGGCTTCCTATTTTCCGCGGGACTGGAAAGAAACGCGCTGACCTAACAACCGAAGCATTGCAAACACTGATCGCTGATTTGCCGCAACCCAAGTTTCGAGTAGAAGGAGCAGGGGACTCAGGTGGCCACAAACGATCACAATGGAAGCCCATGCGCCGCGATCGCAATCGACGCAATACGTAGGACAACCCAGATGAAACCGCTCCCGAATGGCCAAGCTAAGGCAAGCAGCAGACAGAAGACTACCAGGCCACTGTGTGGGAAGTGTGGCACGCCCAAAGCGATTAGCGATGGGCGTGGGAAGTGTGGAAAATGACTCTAGCGATTCACCACGCCCTTCGTACC
>JBBRJI010000186.1:0-9147 GCA_038219625.1 Pirellulales bacterium
GAGATTCAACGTGACGGGATGCGGCTTGCCGGGCAATTCAACGCTCAGCTCATGGACTATTTGCGTCAATACGTCGCGCCTGGAATCTCGACGGACGAAATCGACCGACTTGTTACTGACTTCACCCACCAGCACAAGCATACGCCAGCCACGCTTGGATACTTGGGCTATACCAAGAGCTGTTGCACGAGTGTGAATGACGTTATCTGTCATGGAATTCCTGGCGACTATGTTCTCAAAGCCGGAGATATCATCAACGTTGACGTTACTTCCATTGTGGACGGATGGCACGGCGATCAATCGGAGACCTTTTTGATTGGCGAAGTATGCGATGAGGGGCTGAGGGTAACTCAGTGTGCATTCGATGCGATGCATAGAGCCATCGCTGCCCTAGAGCCAGGCTGCCCGGTCAGCGTGATTGGTGACCACGTCGTCGAGGAAGCGACCTTACGTGGCTTCTCGGTGGTCCGAGAATACGTTGGACACGGATTGGGTCGTCGCTTCCATCAGTATCCAAACATCCCTCACGTACCGGACCGCAAGAGCAAGCAAGAGCGATTGTTACCCGGCATGTGCTTTACGGTCGAGCCCATGATCAACGCCGGAACCCGGTTCACCAAACTGGATACCAAAGACAATTGGACGGTGCGAACGCGCGACGGTCGACTTTCGGCACAATTTGAGCATACGGTACTGATGCGAGAAGATGGGCCAGAAATACTAACGCAATGCGTAAACGGCCCTCGTCGCGGCCACAAATTCTAATGGAATTCCGATTTTCGTCGACTTCGTGCAGGTAAAACCACCGAGCGGCCTCTTATGCCATGGCGAGGCAGCTCGCATAGTTGCACACAACCTTGGTGCAAAAACTTAGCTTCGAGCGTCTCGAATGCTTCTAGTGTCGACCAAAGAGCGAAGCTCCTACGATCAATCCGACCACGACACCGATCCCCAACGCAGCCAAGAGCGATTCGGCTGGGCGTTGCTGGACCGTTTCCGTCGCGGCTTTAAAGCCATCGCGCGAAGCGTCTCTAGCATAGTCGTAGCCTTCGCGAATGGTTTCCGAAGCCTTGCTAGCCATGTCGGTGGCAGCCTCAGAAATCATCCCAACCGTATTGGCGGTGTTTGTGCTGGCAGTTCGGAGAAACTCATCAATCTCCTCGCGAGCCTTGCCGGTTTTGCGTTGGATTAAGCCAGCCAATTGCTGAACGTTTCCTTGAATTCCAGCCAAATCATCGCCACTAATTTGAGAATACTTACTCTTAACGGCACCAACCAATTGGTTCCAACTCCCTTGCACTTCTTCTTTTGTCGACATCGTTTTATTCCTCACGGTAAGTGGTTATTTGAAAATGACTTTAATGTCATTACTCGTCTAGGTATATGCATCAGGCGTGCCAAGCGGACTCAAAATTCTAAAGTGATGCAATGTCGGCCAAGAGTCAGTGGTCCTTTTTGCAATACTGTTCAAGTTGCATGCTAACTGGTCAAAAACCGGCCACTCAAAAATGCGGTTGGCTCTCCGGCGCAGGATGTTCGCCTAGAAAGCCGATCAAGTCATCGTTCAGTCGAGTCTTGTGAGTAGCAAACAAACCGTGTGGCGCACCAGGATACTCGATAAAGCTCGCATGCTTGATTTCTTTCGCGGTGCACCGTGAGGTTAAATCGATAGGGACTATTTGATCACTCGAACCATGAATGATGAGTGTTGGAACGGTGAACGATTTGAGGTCAGGCCTGAAATCGGTTTGCGAAAACGCATCGACGCAGTCAAGACAAGCCTTCAGTCCCGCTTGCATGGCAATGGATTTGCTCCATTCCAGCATGTCGCTGCTGACCGGTCCTGACATAAGTCCCCAGTTGTAAAACTCCTTGAAAAAGCTGGAGAGGAACTCTGGTCGATCCTTATTGATGCCCAGTTTCATCTTTTCGAAGACGGTGCTTGGTACTCCGCTGATGTTGTCAGAAGTTTGGAGCATCAGGGGAAGTACCGTTGAAATGAGGGCGACACTGCTAACCCGTTTGGCGGAATGCCGGGTCAGATAGCGTGCAATCTCGCCTCCGCCCATGGAGAAGCCTATCAGTGAGATGTCCCTGAGTTGGAGATCTTCGATTAGGTCGGATAAATCCTCCGAGAGGCGATCGTAGTCGTAACCGGACCACGCTTGCTCGGATCGACCAAATCCACGTCGATCGTAAGCAATAGTGCGATATCCGGCGTTAGCCAGAGCCATGGCGGTGTCATCCCAACTGTCTGAGGAGAGGGGCCATCCATGGATCAAAACGACGGGTCTGCCCTGCCCCCAGTTTTTGTAATAGAGGCTACATCCATCTTGAGTCGTGATCGTCGGCATAATTATTTCCTCGGGTTCGTTCTCCGCTTTTCTGAAAAGACTGGTTAGTGCAAAGGACGTGCCAGCTAATTTTTCACAACGGAATCATTCGGACTTCAGCCGTTCATCAAGTGGCCCCATAGCTCCTTCGGCTGATTGCGCGTCGAGTTGAGGCGTGAAGGCGAACGGAGAGCACTGTGGACAGTTGATGTACTTGGCCGCGAAACTAATGCGCCGTTGCTGTCAAAACAAGAATTTGCACACTGTAGGGCGCCATAACCAATGGGACAGATTCACCGTCCTGAGTGATCTCCATAAATTGCTCCGACGATTCATTTCCGAAATCCTGACTGTAACCCTCCCAATCGGAATTGAACTTCAGTTGCCACTTTCCGGCTTTGGGTAAGGGGATCGAAACGTTTTGTTTAGAATCAGTGCTCAAATTGAATAGCACAACGACATCATCTCCGACTCCACCGTGATACCAACGGTGAATTGCAATGAGTCGATCATCGTGGTTTTCGTAGAGTGTAGCGAAGCCGCTTCCCGTCAGTCCTTTCGTTTGGCCCTGGCTATTTCGTCTCAAACGGATGAGATCGCGATACATACGTAGCACACCTGAAAACGATTTCGCCTTTTCCCACTCAATCGGATCCGTATCTCGGAACCATTCATCTTCCAGTATTTCTTGTCCTTGGAAAAGCATCGGCACGCCGGGAGAAGTAAAGGCCAAGGCGGCGGCCAAGGTAGAGCGCTTCTTTGCGTGCCAGCCATCCGGGTCATTCGCGTTGACTTCGGTAGTCACTCGAGCTTTCCCGTTGGCTACTTCGTCGTGCGATTCCGAATAGATAACCCTTTGGAAAGCATCGCCATTGTACGCTGCTGTAGCTGCCTGAGTCAGTACGGTGGTCGAGCGATCTTCATCCTTTGGCGAAGAAACCAGGCGGCGAATGGGGTGGACAAAACGAGCGTCCCATTGCAGGTCGAAACCCGCTCCACCATCGCCAGTGGGCTGTGTTAATCTGTCGTCATTCTGCAGGTCCTCGGCGACTGTGAGCTTGCCAGAAAAGTCATTATGGACCATGTCGTTGATGGCTTGCGTTAGACTCCAACCGTCAGCAATTTCACCACCTGGGTCTCCGTTGCCACTGACATGTCGAATATAGAGAGTCATATCGAGTCGAAGTCCATCGACGCGGAATTCATCCAGCCAGAAACGAGCGTTGTCGAGAATGAATTGGCGAACTTCCGGTCGACCATAGTCGGGGCGAGTGTCACCCCATGGAGTAGTGCTTCTCCAGTCGTTGTAGAAATAGATACCGCCTTTGCCGTTCTCGGACCAACCATCGAATTGCCATAGCGAAAGATCACTTGGCCCAAAATGGTTGTAGACCACATCGAGAATGACTCCAATGCCATGCAAGTGGCAGGCACGTATGAACCGTTTCAGCCCAAGTGGGCCTCCGTAAGCGCCTTCCACCGCAAACAAATGGGCTGGATTGTAACCCCATGATAAATCGCCCGCAAATTCAGCGCATGGCATGATTTCAACCACGTTGATCCCAAGTTCGACCAAGTGCCCCAGCTTTTCAATCGCTTCATCAAAGGTCGAAGGTTTTCCTGCTTCCTTTACATGGAACGTACCGATGTGCATTTCATAGATAACCATTTCATTCCGAGGCGGCAGTTGGTAATGATCACCCTCCCAATCGAAACTTAAGTCCGCAATGATTCCGTTCCCAACAGAATTCGTGACCTGTCTCGCATAAGGGTCCACCCGCGTAAAACGCTTTTCGCCATTGCTGATTTCAAAACGATATTGCTGGCCAATTTGTGCGTTGTGCACTTCCGCACACCAACACCCGCGATCATCGCGTTTCATTGGGTTCTGGTTCCATTGCCATTCATTGAATTCTCCGACCACGCACACTTCGACAGCATGCGGAGCCCATACACGGAAACCAATGCCCGTTTCGCATTTCCACACTCCAAGACGGTTTTCGTTCGACATAACATCCATTCCAATTTAATGTTACTTTTAACTTTAGCCATTCGAGGCAAAAGCCCTATGCATCGTTAGCTTACTGGATTCAAACCGTCGAAATCGCTGCCTGATCCGAGATGGGAGCAGGAGCAAATGAACCTTCGGGCAAGGTTGCCCAGACTTTTTTTGACTTCAATTGTGCTGCGCCGATGAATGTGGCAAATGGAACGTCTGCTGCATCGTGGCCGGTTGCGATACGAACGAATCCGCCAATAGGAGCCATCTTCGTCGCATCAAAAAGATACCAACGTTCGCCCAAATAAGCCTCGAAAAAGCCATGAAAGTCCGGTGGTTGGAGACTTACTGCATATCCACACACATAGCGAGCTGGAATTCCGAGCCCTCGACACAGCGTGATTGCGAGATGCGCAAAGTCACGACAAACACCCTGCCTCTGCACGAATACATCGCGGGCTGTTGTCTGGGAATCGGTTGAGCCGAAAACGTAACTAATATTGTTAAAAATCCAATCGCAAATCGACTTTACCCGCAAAAGCCCTTGCGGACTCTTGGCGAATTCGCGGATCGAAAAATTACCGAGCAAATCCGACTCACAGTAGCGACTCGGATTCACGTATGGAATAACTTCTTGAGGTAGTTCCTTGTACGGTTGTTCGCTCAACGCGTTCGCAAAGTCGATCTCTGCAGTCAAATCGACGGTCGCTTCGTAACGTATCAGAAAACTGCCAGGCTGAACGACGCATCTGTGAGCCGAGTTCTTCTCGAGCCCTATTTCGAGGCGTTCGGCTACGATTGCTGGATTGATAGTGAGGTTCTCCTGAATAACCTGCTGACAATCCGTTTTGGATACATCCACATTGAAAAGAAAAGTGGTCGTACTCGTCAATGCATACTCGAGCTCACACCCCACATAGATTTGACTCAAAGAAAACACCTCTGCCTGTTTGGAATGCTTATTCAAAACAATAGTAACGCTAACAATTACTGTTTTAGGAAATCCCCGTCCTCTTTTTTGCAATCCCTGTGCCAATAACGAATTTATCAAAGAATTATGCTCCGATGTCAAGCCGCGTGCGTTACAGGTCGAATAGCGACCATAGTGGTCGATGGACCGCCAGCAACGACACGTTAGCCAACCTTTTAGCCATCCGTGTCGCCCCAAGGTTTGCTTTCCTACGTCAACGGCATGGTTTTAGCTTAAAGCATGATTATTAATTTATCGTTGCACGACAAAGGGTGAGCAAAATTATGAATACGATTAACAATTACGAGTCCAGTAATTCGGACCAAGCGGGCAGAGGACGAGACGCCCTTTCTGCCAAGCCTGTTCAACCAAGCGCTACACCGATCGCGGATGCTATGCTTGGTAACGATCCTCCTATCGAGAAAGCTCATCCAGGACTGCAGCCTGCACTAGTGTTTTTAGCCTATCCACTGGCGCTCATCGCCGCGCTTTGTGTTGCCGTGATGTACTTTCTGTTTTCCGCGTCGAATGATCAAAAGGGGGCGAATGCGCCTGCAGCAACGCAATCCTCGTCAACCGGCGAAGCGGGATCACAACTTCCCTGAAGGTTGAGAACTATCAAAGCGGCCGGACGAATACAGGGCAAGAATTCATGACAATGACCTATCCCGCGACAACCTTTTGAAAAGTTCTCGAAGTTTTGTGATATCCACTGGCTTGACCATGTGCTCGTCGAAGCCAGACGCTTGCGACTGCATCTGATCCGATAACTGACCGTACCCAGACATAGCAACCAAATATGTTTCGGAGTGATTTGGCTGGTCTCTTATCCGTCGTGCCAAATCGTAGCCGGTCATTCCTGGCATCGAAATATCGGAAAAGATGATGTCTGGATTAAATCCGGTGAGGGCTTCCAGAGCGGACAAGCCATCTTCGGCGACCTGGACACGGTGTCCCAGTTTTTCCAAAAGTCTAGCCATGATGGTCCGCAGGGCTCTCATGTCCTCAACGACTAACACATTAAATGTTCGTGTGCAAATTGGCCATTCCTTGATTGGCTCCTCGGCCACTGTATCCGCGCTGGCCGCGGCAAAGGGAATTCGTACGGTAAAAGTGCTGCCAAGTCCTATGCCATCGCTCTGAGCAACGACCGTTCCGCGATGAAGTTCAACCAATGTCTTGACGAGCGTCAGTCCTATCCCCAGTCCCGCATTGCCCCGCCCGAGAGAATCATCGACTTGAGCGAACATTTGAAAAATCTCATCCAATCGATCGGTTGAAATGCCGATTCCATCATCCTTTACAACGATGATAGCGTATCCGTGATCGTCATCCTTTTTTTCCATCTTCAACTCGAGGTGGATGTGACTACCGTTGTCGCTATACCTCGAAGCATTACTCAAAAGATTCGAAACGACTTGCGTTAGTCTCGCCGGGTCCACGTTGACTCGAACCTCCGTTTGGCAGACATCGCATTGAAAATGCTGTTGCTTTTCCAAAAAGACGGCGTTAAACGCCTCGATCGATGACTCGATAATCGAACGCAAATCGACCACGCTTCTTTGAAGAACTATTTTTCCACGCCCAATTCGGGACACGTCCAATAAATCATCGATTAGACGAATCACCTGATCCACCTGACGCCCCATCAATGCCCGCAGTTCTTCGTGCTCGGGAGTCAAACTTGTCATGCCCATGAGATCGATGGCATTTCTGATAGGAGCCAATGGATTTCGCAATTCATGCGATAGCGTCGCCATGAATTCGTGCATGCGCCGATTGGATTCCGAATGCTCGGCCGCTAATTCAGCCAACTCATCCTCGTCTCGCTTTTGCTCAGTCAAATCTCGCATAACTCTGCTAAATCCGACGAGGTTACCTAGATCGTCTTTTACAGCGCTTGTAATTCCGGAAGCCCAAAAGCGATGGCCTCCCTTTCGCATCATCCAGCGATCATCGTTCGCACTCCCTAAGCTTGCCGCGGTTTCAAACTCGGCTGCTGGGATTCCTAGCTCGATCGCTTCCGGCACAAAAATAAGTTGGCGAATATCCTGCCCAACGAATTCGGATTCCTGAAATCCGAGAACTTTCAAAACCCCATTGTTCCAGGTCGTCGCGCGGCAGTCCTCATCCATTGCAAAAATTGCGTAGTCTTCCACCTGTTCGACAAACGAGCGCATGTATTGATCCATGCGTTTGTTGTCCATTTCGAGACGACGAATGCGATCGAGACTAGCCTGCAACCGCTCGCGCTCAGCACTTATCGCTTCTGCGGCGCGTTCTGCACGTTGTCGATTGCTCTGTACCAAATACAGAACACTTACCACCAGAGCTAGACCGGCAACCGTCGACAAAAGCCCCACCACGAGGGCAGTCCAATACGTGGCGGCCGCGTCTATCTCGCGTTTGGTCATAGATTGCCTCTCAACGAGACGTATTTCGTCGATAGCGTTGTGAACTGCATCCGTGGATTGAATGCCAAGTCCATCGGTAACCATTTTCTGAGCTGCTTCAAAGCCATCGCTCCGCCGCACATCGATAGCAGACGAGAGATCGATCATCTTTTGCTCCACGATGGGTTTCAACGCAACGATCTTCGAACGCTCAATCGAATCAGCGTTCTCTAAAGCACTTAAATCGTTCAAAAACGAATCAACGTTTCTTTTGGCCGAATGAAAAGAATCCAGACACGACTCCTGGCCAGTGAGAATGAACCCTCGTTGACCCGATTCGGCCGATTGAAGAGTAGAAGCCAGGTTGTCCAATTTGTTGAGAAGAAGGTGCGATTCTTTCACCAAATTCGTATGCATCCGGAGGCGTTGCGTGTTTTGCGAACCGGCAAAACCGCTAACAACCATTAATACGACGACGGCACCAATCGCAATTCGTTCGCCCGCGATTGGACGTCCTACGCCTCGACCATTGTCTACCAATACTTTACCCTCGATTTTCTGTTGTGAACCCTTGTTTAGGCGAGACACTTCTCATCTTAATCGCCTGCGCCATCTTTAGGGATCATTCCTTCTTAATGTATTGAGCTACCATTGTAACGAGTACATGTCCATCGATGGGTTTGCCGTCGGGACCGCTCACCATCCAACCGTTAGAAACAATACCGTTCAAGGAAGCCCAATTTCGCAAAGCTTTCGTTTAACCGTTAGCCGTAGGCGTACGTTAATGGTATCCAGTACGCCTTCGGCTGACTGTTAAACAAATAATTGAACGGTATTGCCGTTAGAAAAGCGACAACGGTGCCAGGCAAAAGCGACAACGGTGCCAGGCACGGCAATACCAGACACGGCATTAATCGTGCCACCACTAAACGGTATTTTTTTTGAAGAGTGGATCAAAGCAGTCGACTGGGAATTGATGCAAGGCTTCCGACAGGGTTTGTTGCCACCAACTAGCCACGCGAGCAAGATCGGCTTCGTGGAATCGGTGGTAGGCCGCCTGCTTCGAATTCCATTCCGAGAGAATCATGTCGATGGGAAATCCGACGTCGGTCACGCTGGCCTGCGTTGCATCGAATGCGAGAAACGCGAGTGCGGCCGATTGTCGCAAATCGGTGTCGTACCGGAGCAGCCGATCTAAAATTGGTTTCGCGTAGTGCGTTCTACCGATCAAGAAGTAAGGCGAATCCTCACTCGATTCGATCCAATTGCCTTCCGGATAGACGTAAAACATTTTCGGTCTGGCATCCTTAGACAATTTGCCTCCGATAATCGCGTGCAAATTGAACGAGAAGTTGCTGGTTGCCAAGGATGGCCCGTCTTCGGATCGCACGCACCGAAGCTGTTGACCAAAACTATTAGCCAATTCGAAAAGCTGGCTATACGACTCCGTCC
>JBBRJI010000187.1:0-9134 GCA_038219625.1 Pirellulales bacterium
GTCGTTTATTCGTTGGATGTCAATGCAGGGGGCCGGTTTGGGATTGATGCCAATACGGGGGTTGTGACCGTCGCCGGTGGCTCGGGGTTAAACTATGAGGCGAATGCTAGTCATAGTATCATTGTAAGGGCCTTGAGCGACGATGGTTCGTCGTCGGTAGTAACGGTAGGGATCGCGGTGCTCAATGTAGCGGAGCGGCCGATAGGCTTGCCGGACCGTTATTCGACGAGTTACATCGACGTTTTGCGCGTACTTGCTGCCGGGGTGCTATTTAACGACATCGATCCAGATGGAGACTCGCTCAGCATCCAGATATTAAGTGGACCGTCGAGTGGTATCCTTGTTGGTTCGAGCCACGGTGGATTTGTTTACACGCCTCAAAAGGGCTTCCTCGGACAAGTGTCCTTTGTATACAAAGCATTGGACGGGTTATTAGAGTCGGATCCGATTGTGGTTACGATCGATGTGCTGTTGCCAGCCAACATCGGAAACGGCGGAACTGGATCAGGCGGAACTGGATCGACTGGATCGGGAACGGTTGGGGATGGAAGTGGCGGCGCGACGCCACCGACCGACAATGCGAGTCAACCGTTGGAACCTGTGGGAGCGCCCATTGGGAACGTTGTACCGCCGAGCATTGCGATTGCCGAAGTGGACAGATCTCACAGATCGGAAACTGAACATCGAAAAGAGAGCAATGACGTTGGTCTAACCGAAGCGAGGGAGAGTCGTCGCGTGGGCGAGTGGAACGCCGCCTTATCGCGTCGAGTAACGAGACATTCGATTGATCATTGGACGAACCATAAAGCCTACGAAGAAGCCGAGACGTTGCGATCGCGGAAAGAGTTCGTATTGCCTGGAGCGATATTGGGCGACGAGCGTAAAAAACAGAACGACGATTCAAGTCAGTCGGCAGTGATGTTTAATATGGGAACAGTCGCGACGACGGTCCTCGGTACGGGTGCGATACTCTGGGTAGTCCAAGCCTCACAGATTGCCGCGACCCTAATAACGGCTGCGGCTCCGACGTGGATTCACGTCGACATCGCATCGGCACTCGACAACCTTGCAAAAGAAAAGAATTCAAAAGACGAGGTAAGCGCGAAGATTTTTGAGTAGTTCAGCGGTTCGCGATCAGTCCAGCCAAGTATCCTCCCTTGAAACCAGCGTCGATGTTTACGACTGCAATGTTAGCGGCGCAACTGTTTAGCATACTTAGGAGTGCGGACAAGCCTGCAAAGTTTGCACCGTAGCCTACACTTGTCGGAACCGCGATCACTGGGCAGCGGACGTGACCTGCGAGCACGCTTGGTAGAGCACCTTCCATTCCAGCAATGCAGACGATCGCGTCCATGGTTTGAAGCACCGGAACTTGCGACATCAATCGGTAAGGGCCGGCTACGCCAATATCTTGCATTAGTCGCGTCGGAACCCCCATCCAGGCAAGCGTTTCCAGAGCTTCCATTGCAATCGGTTCGTCGGTGGTACCAGCGCTAACGACAGCAACGATGCCCTGTCTCTTGTCCTTTTTCGGCGAAACGTCATTGGGTGCTAGTGGATTTTGTTTCAGACCAATGCGCAAAGTTCTACCAACATGGTTCCAGCGTATGTAAGTGAACATTTCGGTCAGGGTACGCACTTGTTCTGGTGTAACTCGCGTAACGAGCACTTCATCATTATCAGCCAGTAGGGCTTCGGCCACGGTTCGAATAGCGTCTGGGGATTTGCCCGAGCCGTAGATCACCTCGGGGTAACCACAACGTCGCTTTCGGTCCAAGTCAGGGGTCACAGACCCTTGGACATGAACCGCCGCCTCTAGGATTCTTTGTCCTAATTCGATGGCCGACATACTACCGGCTTGAAAAGCAGACCAGATGGCTTGTATTTCTTTGTCGTCGATTTTCTGCTCTCGTATTCTTAGTTAAGGATGTCCTCATTCGCTTCACAAAAGTGCGTCAGCGCGGGCGAACTTTCGCAGAGCGAAAGGCGACAATAATTCCTCACACCTTAAGCCTTAAGCCTCACTTCAAGCCTCTTGCCGTTGCCGTTCGCGATTTAGGATTAAGTCAAGGATTCGTCCGATTGCGTTAGCAGACTGTTCGCGAGGCATTGAGGGCAAGTCCCGTTTGCAATGCAGCACTTGCTCTGGCGTGAGTGGAATATGTACGAAACCGATGGAGCACGACCTTTGGTGCATTTCATGCCAATGATGGGTCAGGAACATTGCAGCATTGCACAAATAAGTGCCAGCGTGGAAGGACACCGAACTAGGTATCCCACTGGCTCGCAACTCCAGATTCCATTGATCTAGAGGGAAATTGGTCCGGTAGGCAATAGGGCCACCTTGTACCAGTGGGCCGAAAAAGTCGCCTGTTGCTTCGGTCATGCCCGCCACATTGACCGCAATTGCTTCCATTTGGACACGGCTAACCCCAGGGGCTTGGCCAAGGTGCAAGACTGCGTCAAATCCTGACGCAAGATCTTTTTCCAATCGAAACTGCAACTGAGGCAAGTCGACTGGGTAGCGTCGCGTGGTAACCCCCTCCGGGATGCCGCGATGATGCAAAAAGGTCACCAACGCCTCCCAACTGGAATTCTGCTCCCAGGTGTCGTATGGTTCGAAGGCGGTTAACAAAACTCGCAATTCAATTCCCTCATTTGCTGTTACTCCGAGCTCGGTCCGAATTTTTACGAATTCGGAACCCTCAAAAAAATTCTGCCTGACGAAGCAGCGGATGGTTATTTATACCCATTTGTAGTCAAAATTTGCGTTTGTGCACTACGAAGCAGAAGAACAAGCCTGGAATTGGCGTCCTCATTGGGATAAAGTGGAAAGGTGAACCCACCCTGGACTCATTTAGGAAGGCGAATTGAATGCTTCGTTTGGATAATTCTCTCCTCAGCGGATTTTCTGCTGTTTTCTTGTCCGTTTCCCTTGCGATTCAAGCTCAGGTTGCCATTTGCGACGATTTGATTCCGGACAAGAACCTGGAAACGGTTGTCCGCCGAGAGGTTTTCGATAAACGGTACAACACCGAGCCCCTTACCGCCGAGGATGTCAAAAACATTTCGCAGGTGGTTGGCAAAGCAAAGGGAATAAAGAGCCTTGAAGGACTTCAGCATTGCAAATCCTTGATGAAAATCGATCTGGAAAAAAACGAGATCGTCGACTTAGCTCCTATTAAGGAGCTGAAATTGCTTCAATCTATCGATTTGTCCTCCAATAAGATCGAAACGCTCGAACCTATCGTTGCGTTGGTCCAGTCGCAATACTTGCAACTTTCCAAGAACGCGATCGTGGATCTGACGCCGCTTCGTCAAATGAGCAATCTGCGGTCGCTCTACATCGCGGACAACAAGATCAAATCGCTTGAACCGGTTTCAGGCTTAAAAAAGATGTGGACACTTGAGGTATCCGGAAACCCAATCGAGGACCCAGCGCCGATCGCCCAACTAAAGGGACTCGAATCCATTAGCCTAATGGGTTGCGGTATCAAAAGTGTCGAGTTTGTTCGAACATTGACCCCCAATTTCCTGAGGCTCAATGGCAATGCAATTGCAGACTTTAGCCCACTCGTCGAAGCCTGCGAAGCGGACGCCAAATCGGAGCGTCGTTTTGCACCTTTCCTTAGATTGTATTTGGATGATGCGATGCTAAAGGATGCTTCTCAATCCACTGCGATCGAACGGTTGAAGGCTGCAGGAGTCAAAATCAACCCAAGCAACAAGTAGATTTTTTGAGTGTCGCTCGACACTACGTGTCGAGTATCCTAGCAACGCGTGGCGTGCCACAATTGGCAGACATTATTTGAATCAAGATGCACCATGAATCGCTTTCTCAGATTATTGACCCCATTCGCATTGGCAATCATCCCGTCGCTTGGGATGCCTGTGATTCTCCAAGCCCAAATTGACACAGCTTCGTCACCTTTATTTCGTCCTCGCTCAGACATCAATGCTGCCAGCGATCTTCAGCTCCTGGAAGCAGAATTGAATAAAGCAAGCGACGTTAATGGTGCCGTCAATCCATTGGGCAACTTCCTTCAGCGCAATTCCGAACCATCGGAACCAACACGTCTTGAAATCGGACCAACCGGCCCCGATCGAGAAGCTCAGCAAAAACCAACCATCGATCCGAAGACAGCCAAGCAAAGACTTGCGCCGACTGCTTCCACTTTAAAATCTTCTAGGGCGATCGAGGTACTACCCGGCCCTCGTTACACCATCATTCAACAAGCCAGCCCGCAGCTCAGGAATTCAACCGCCGATGGTTTTCGACCAGCGCGTTTTGTATCGGACATCGAGGCAATGGCTCGTCCGTCCCTTCAATATCCGGTCACTTTTGCTGGTGCCAATCTTCCGACGGAGGGGCAGCCCAACAACATCATCGCAAACTATCAAGACATTCCAGGTACCGGCGCAAACCCTGGATATGTACCCAACATTTTACCGAATGCACAGCCAGGTCTTCCCAGCAACTTACCGAGCAACTCCGGGGTATTCCCTTCGGCTTCTGGCTCCGTGCCGCTTGGTGGGATGAATTCCCTTCCGATATACAACGACCCGGGCAGCGTCATGCCTCCTGTTATTTCGAATCCAATCCCAAACAATGTGCCCGGTTACAATTCGCCACAGGTTTACACAGCGCCGATCTACCCAACTCCTTCGATGGGTTTCAATCCAGGATTGGGTGGGGTCAATCCAATGCGAAGTCCAAGCGACAGTGTGATGCCCAATTCTCCAAGGTCTTACCCGATTGTAAACGGTGCTCCTTTTGTCAGCTCTCCACCGTGTCAGTTCGATGCGAGGTACATGGTTTCTCAAAATGCATACCGCCAAGCGGTAGACCCATGCGCTCCAACTCGCTGTGGAGCACCGAGCGGGTACGCACCGTCTCCCTATGCAACTCAACCGGGAGGATCGCCGTTTTCGTACGTGCCTCCTACTGCCATGCCATATACCAACAATTCTGGATACAGACCTCTCATTGGATTTGGGCAGTCTCTGTCGAACGCGTACCTGGGTCGCGGCATCATCGGCCAACCTACAGCTTATGTAGCAGGTCAACCGGTCCGGAATTTTCTTAGATATCTATCCCCGTAAGCAGGCACGACGCTTTGGCTGTTCGCCCTCGTTTCTATTTGGACCACGCTGCTACATCATGGCCCAAGCCTCCCGGTTCGCTCGAAGCTTGCATTGAATTCCAAACCTCAAACGGTGCTGCGGCTGGGCGCGGAGTGTATCAATCCGCGGAACATTCTAGTGAACTTGTTCGCACTGCCCGTCAGGCCGTTGCGAGACTCGTAGGTGCTCATCACAACAACGACGTCGCCTTCTGCAGCAATGGCACGCAGGCTCTCAATTCGGCAATCCTTGGCTTGTTGCAATCGCCAAACATGCGTGGCTCGCACGTCGTGACTACCGCAACCGAGCACAACAGCGTTCTCCGTCCACTCCAACTTGCGACAAAAACATGCGGCATTACTTGGACTGCTGTCCCGTGCGACGCGACAGGTTGGGTCGATCCGAATCAAATCCAGGCATCGATGCTTGCCAATACCCGCTTGGTCATCTTGAACCATGTTTCGAATGTTACTGGAATCATTCAAGACATTTGTTCCATCTCGGCAATGGCAAGGGCGAGCGATGCGATTTTTTTGTTGGATGCGGCCCAGTCCTTGGGTTACCTACCAATAGATGTCGTGGCGGATGGACTTGATATCCTCGCAGCACCAGGCCACAAAGGAGTAGGTGGCATGTTGGGGACCGGCATTCTGTATGTGCGACGTGAGATCCAACAACAAATGGAGCCGATTTGGATCGGAGGTACAGGAACCCAAAGCGATTCGATCGAGGGCCCATTTGATTGGCTGTACGCCGTCGAATCGGGCAATAGCAATTTACCAGGAATCGCTTCTTTGAAAGCCGGACTGGAATGGCTTGAAAAACAGAAGCCGAATGATAATCTCCAAATTTGGACCAGCCAGATCATCGACTCAATTCTCAAAACATCGAACCTAAAATTGATCGGCCCGCTTCCAGGCGATGCGAAACGAAATCGGCTCCCGGTTGTCAGCTTCACCTGCGAAACACTCTCCTGCCATGAGATGGCCATGTTACTGGATTCAGCTTGTGGCGTGGAAGCCAGATCCGGATACCACTGCGCTGGCTTGATTCATGCGTTCCTAGGGACGAACGAGAAAGGTGGGACGTTGCGGCTGAGCCTAGGGCATACAAGCACGCTGGCAGATGTCGAGGCTGCTATTGCAGGCATTCAGATTTTGGGGACCATGTAGACCGGTAGCGGAACTCGTCAAGAGTTTCGAAAGACTACCTCAGCGTGCGCCGAAAGCCTTGACGGCTTCCGCTACGAGTTTTGGCGCCGAAAGCCTTGACGGCTTCCGCTACGAGTTTTGGTGCAGACTTATTTCCGAGTTGTGGCACTAGCACACGAGTCGGATCAATAAATCCACAGCCTAGGAGCGAAAGGCGACAATAAAAAAATCTCCGATTGACGGTATACTGTGATGGCCTAGTTCTACGACTTAGGCATCCTATTCTCGATCCAATTTCATAGCCATCATGCTCACAACCAAACGCTTCTGCCTAATTTTTTTCTGTACACCCCTGTCAATCGCGTTCACCCAAAAACCAGAAAGTTTGGATGACCTACCGAAGAAACTAGCCCCGCAACCCGATGTAGCGATGACCGTCCAGTACCCCGTTACCAAAGTCATCGCTCAGTCGGATAACTACCATGGCAAATCGATCGACGATCCTTTTCGTTGGCTCGAAGATGTGGATTCTGCAGACACGAAAGATTGGGTCAAACGGCAAAACAAAGTCACCTTGGACTACCTCACGACTGCTACCCGCCGAAACGCAATCAGAGATCGACTGACCGAGCTTTGGAACTACGAACGATTCGGATTTCCATCCAAACACGGCGATCACTACCTTTACACTCATAACAACGGCCTTCAGAATCAGAACATTCTTTACGTTTCGGATAGCCTCAAAGCGGAACGCAAGGTTCTACTTGATCCAAACACTCTCGTCGCAGATGGAACGGTTGCGCTAACGGGTAATGTCCCCAGCGACGATGGCAAACTCCTGGCGTACGGACTGGCTACGGCCGGTAGTGATTGGAATACTTGGCGGATACGCGACGTTGCGACCGGAAAGGACCTCGACGACAAAGTCGAATGGGTCAAATTTAGTTCGGTTTCATGGACTGGGGACAACGCTGGTTTCTATTACAGTCGTTACGACAAACCGACCTCCGACGGTGAGTTCACCGGCGTTAACTACTTCCAAAAACTCTATTATCACAGAATTGGCACGCCACAAGAATCGGACTCTTTGATCTATCACCGACCAGACAAAAAGGAATGGGGATTTGGCGGCACAGTTACTGACGACAACGAGTATTTGATCCTTTCGGTTTGGCGAGGCACGGAGAAAAGAAACCAAATCTTCTTTGCCAAACTCAAGGATAAATCTGCGACAGGCGCGACGGAAGTTACTGAGTTGTTATCCGGCTTTGAAAGCGACTATCAGTTTATAGGAAACGATGGATCGGTTTTCTATTTCAAAACCGACAATGCCGCACCGAAACGACGCATCATCGCTATCGATGTTGACAATCCAGGTCGCGGCCAATGGAGGGAAATTGTCCCTGAAGCGGAGGAGACGATTGAATCGGTTAGCCTCTTTGACGATCGATTCTTTGTTACGTACCTCAAGGATGCGACAAGCGTCGTGCGCCAGGTGACGACTTCAGGAAAACGATTAGATGATTTGCAGTTGCCGTCGCTCGGTACCGTTGCCGGGTTGGGTGGCAAGCGAACTGCCAAAGAGACGTTTTATTCGTTCACGAACTACATCACTCCTCCCACAGTGGTCCGACTCGATTTAGGCGACAACACCACTTCGACTTGGCGGCAGCCAAAGCTTGCATTTGATCCAACCGATTTCGTAACAGAGCAGGTCTTTTTCAAGAGCAAGGATGGAACACGCCTGCCGATGATTCTCTCGCATAAAAAAGGGCTGGAAAAGAACGGGAAACTACCGACTTTGCTTTACGCGTATGGTGGATTCAACATCTCGATCATGCCGACCTTTTCCCCTGCCAACTTGGCTTGGATGGAAATGGGGGGCGTTTACGCTGTGCCCAATCTACGCGGGGGCGGAGAATATGGACGGGAATGGCACGAAGCGGGTATGCTTCAAAAAAAACAAAACGTATTTGACGATTTCATTGCTGCAGCCGAGTATCTGATCCAGGAAAAGGTTACGAATCCTTCCAAACTGGCGATTCAGGGCCGCAGCAACGGCGGATTGCTCGTAGGGGCAACCATGGCCCAGCGCCCGGAATTGTTCGCAGTGGCGTTGCCCGGAGTCGGTGTGCTGGATATGCTCCGATTCCACAAATTCACCATTGGATGGGCTTGGGTAAACGAATTCGGCAGCAGCGAAGATCCTGAACAGTTCAAGACCTTGATGGCATACTCGCCCCTCCACAATTTGATACCCGGTAGACGCTACCCCGCAACTTTGATTACCACCGCGGACCATGACGACAGGGTTGTGCCAGGTCATAGTTTCAAATTTGCTGCCCGTTTGCAAGCTTGTCAGAGTGGTCCAAAGCCTACACTAATACGAATCGAAACCAGTGCCGGACATGGAGCCGGAACTCCGGTCAGCAAACTTGTCGATACGGCGGCTGATACCTGGGCGTTTGTACTTAAGAACTTCGAAACCGAATAGAGTCTGATGAAGCCGCAACGGCCAAAGGCTAAACGTACGTTGGCCGATTTCCTAAATCGAACCGACATTTCTGGTACGACCGAGGTGATCGCCGACGATCAGCAGATCGCTTCAACGGCTGAGGATCAGCCTGCGCCGATAGCGGAAAAAACCAAGGGCTCTAAGAAATCCAAGACGGGCATTCAAGCAAAGCCTGAGATTGATCCTGTTGAAAAATTACGACAACGCGAAGCCCAAATCCATGAAGCGGAGTTGATCCACCAAGGGGAGTTGATTCACCAAGGGGACTTGACCGCTAGACCGGACGCATCCACCCGCCGAGAAACGCAGGCGCGTGAACTCCTGCAAGGTATCACGCAACTAGA
>JBBRJI010000188.1:0-9108 GCA_038219625.1 Pirellulales bacterium
GGTCGGTGCTTTAACCGGCACACGAACGACAGGCATTCGACTGCACGTTTCGGCGTTTGGGTCGGTGCAGACTTCACCGACTCTTAGCTTGACGGTAACCAACTCAACGGATGTGGGGATTTTTGGTTCGGCGGCGGCGACCTCGGCACCGCTTATAGCGACCGTCGCCAATTCGAATGACGTCTCGATCTTCGGAAGCGTTTCACAGAATGTCAATCTGCAGGTGGTGAATAGCCAAGATGTCGGAATCTTTGGGGTGGTCAACGGAATTGTTCGACTGGGGCCATCCGATCCAAATACGACCGGCCAAGGCGTAACCCGAGCTACGATCGAGACCGATGGCTTTGGCGCAGTTAGTACCGTCAGCTCTCTGAGTGTGTTGGTCACGAATTCGAACGATGTAGGCATCTTTGGATCAAGTTTGTTAAATTCGCGTGCATTGAATGCGACCGTTACCAACTCAAACGACGTCAGTATCTTTGGAAGTGTCGTACAGGGCGGGATCATTCAAGCAACGAATAGCCAAGACGTTGGAATCTTTGCTCAAGCCAGCAGCCAAGTGCTATTGGAACGCGTTACCCGCGGCAATATCTTCGCTGAAACGTTTGGAACAGGTATTGTCCCAAGTCGCCTCTCGATCAACGTTGCAACCAATAGCAACGACGTCGGGATATTTGGGGGTACGACACGCAATGCCATTATCTTGGTAAACAATAGTAACGACGTCGATATCTTTGGCGGAACGGCGGTCAACACGATTGGTGGCGTCACGTATGTTGGAGATAGCGTGGCGTTTAATACTGTTGCCAATGGAACGATCGCCAGCGGAGTGTTTGGCGTCGCGCCGCCTTCCCAAGTCTCATCGACCATTTTGCAAGCGAACTTAACGAGCAGCACGAACATCACTGTCTTCGGCAGCGTTCTCGGCACCTCCAATGTGAGCGTGGTCAACTCTCAGGACGTATCTATCTATGGTGGTTACGGAGATGTCGTAGACTTGATGGCTTCGAACCGAGTTCGCGTGGAAGGCGGTGTGTTTGGAAGCGCTATCGCCAACCAGCTAGGACTCACGGCGAGTGTCGCTGGAAATAGCAACGATGTCGGGATATTTGGAACCAGAGTCAATGATGCGATAACCATAGTTGGAGGAAATCGAATTGGAATCGACACACGTGACGGCGCGGATACGATTGCGATTTTTAATGTGAATACGTTGGTTGGACTAACCGATGCTGGAGACGATTCGGTTACCGTTCATTCGGGGACTAATATTTTGTTGTATTTAGCTGCCGGAATGGACCGAGCTCAGGTAAACGGCGGTTCGAATATCCGAATCATCGGCGGGGAAGACAATGACGCATTCTTGGTAACAGGTGGAAACAACATTGATTTGGATGGTGGAGACGGCGCGGATATCTCAATTCTTACTGGGGGCCTTTCACTCAGCGTGCGCAGCGACGCGGGTAATGACCTTCAAAAAATCTTTGGTGAGGCAAAAGGGTATTTCAGTGGCGGTGCGGGTGATGAAACGACTCAGTTGTATGGTGGCACAGGCACATCCTCGCTACCAGGACAAATCGATGTCGTTATCGATGGACAGGGCGGGAACGATACACTTGAAATACGGCCGTTGCTCGACGAACAATCACGGACGATTAACGGACAGCCGAACCCCCTAGATGGACTCCCATCTTGGGTCGTTTTACCGACTTCCGTGAGCTCTCCGACAGCCAATCGCAACCCATCGTCGGCAGCGTTGCTCGGGGGGGATGGCAACGACACTTTGATTCTGGAAGGCAATCAACGGCTTTATGCTTTGGGTGGTGATGGCGACGACTTCGTTCAACTGATCGCAGGCAGTAATAGTTTTGCGGTAGGGGGAAGTGGTAATGACATCATTGAAATCCGTTCGACCGGCGTCGACAACTATGTTTTCGGTGACGATGGCGATGACTCGATCACTGTCTTCAGCGGGATTCGACTCGGCGTGTTCTCCGAACAAGGTGATGACTCAGTGACGTTCAACGGTGGTGCGCAAAGCTATGCTCGAACTGGTTCCGGGCAGGATACGATATCGGTAAACGCTGGCCAAGATTTGATCGTGGCAGCAGAAGATGGTTTCGATACTATCCAACTAAATGGTGGTACGAATATTTTGGCAGGTGGCGGTTCGGACGGCGACGCGATTACCGTGTTTGGAGGCACGAATCCGATTGCACTGGGCGAATCGGGCAATGATCATTTGATGTTTGTTGGGGGTACCAACGCAATTTTGTCAGGTGGCGACGGCGACGATCTTATTGAGGCCTCTGGGCGAAATGCCGACCTTTATGGCGACGATGGCGATGACAAATACAAAATCTTGTCAACTGCTTCAACTCTTGGGCTGCAACTGAAACTGCGTGAATTGCAGTTTATCGACCCCGCTAATTTCGAATCACAATCACGAGGAACAGACACGATTGACCTGTCCGCATTTGCGATAGGCGCTACGCTGGATTTGCGAAGTTCGGAAACGCCGCAGAATGTTATAGCAGGCCAGCTTGCGGTTCTCTTTTTCGGCTCGTTCGAGGGCATCGTCGGAACAGACGGTGATGACACCCTCGTGGGTACGAGTCAACAGAACCGGATCGAGGGTCGAGGAGGCAACGACACCCTCATCGGCTTGGCTGGCGATGATACGCTCATCGGAGGAACAGGGAACGACTCCTTGGACGGTGGTCAGGGAGATGATCAATATCGATTTGAAACGGTGACAGGGACTGGGCTTGGAAGCGATATCATCTATGAAGATAGTTCCGCGGGAACCGATCTTCTGGACTTCTCAGGACTACCAACTGGGCTTGGTTCTTTTGACATGAATGTTGCGTCGGGTCAATCGCTCGCAGGCAACTTGCTCACTCTAACCGTTCGAAAGAGTTCCAGTGATGCAACTGTGGGGGAGATCGAAGATGTCACAGGAACCGTAGGCGGCGATTCGATCGTCGGAAATGCGCTCGATAATCGGTTCGAGTTGCTTGCGGGCGACGACGTTGTCGATGGCGGTAGCGGAAGCGACATCTATGTCTACAAGGGGCGGGGGCTCGGTGCCGATCGGATTACCGAGAGCGTCGGCGCGACAGGCCGAGATACGCTGGACTTTACGGGCTTTGATTCACCGCTTGTAATCGACCTGGGTTTGACGACTGCCCAAAGTCAAACTGGCCAATTGACTCTGACATTGACAAGTGCGGACTCTATTGAAAACGTGGTTGGCACGAGTTTCAATGACACGCTATTTGGAAACGGATTGGAAAATGCGCTCTATGGTGCGGCAGGAAGCGATACCCTCGACGGACGCTCGGGTAACGATCGATTGGTGGCAGGACTGCCGTCGGTGGTTCTATTGGATTTCGATACTGCCTTTAGTTCGACACGCGGCGACTACAACTATTCTTTGGCCGAGCGAAATGCGATCCAGCAGCGAATGGAAGTCGACTATTCCGGCTTTGATTGGCGATTTACGCAGAGTGAATCGACAGCCAAGACTTGGACAGAGGATATGGGGCGTTCCTTTGTACGCCTGACGTTTAGCCAAGGCCGTGGGGGTGGTGTTAGCGGGGACGCGGGCGAAGTCGACTTCCGAAACACCAACAGACGCATCATTAGCGAGGTGAACATCAACTCACTCAAATCGACGATCGCGGACTTGTTGGGACCGGGCTATACGCAACAAGCGTACTCGGACGTGGTGGTAGCCTTAACAACTACGATCGCTTCGCATGAACTTGCACACACGGCAGGAGTGCGACATGCGGACGCATTTGGTCCAATCGGGACCGGGGTTTTTGCGGATACGAATACCGATCGTATCTATCCACCCTACACTGGTCCAAAGAATGCGTCGGAGACACCGTGGCATCTTATTTCAAGTCCAGCATCAGTTGGTTCGACAATCGAGGATGCCACCCGCGATTTGTTCTTCGGAGAGCGAGAAGCGATTAAATTGGCGTTCAATGAGATCGGCCAGACTCGTCTGGAATCGAAAGCGGCATTAGGCAGCCACGGGACTCGTGCGACTGCCGAGGAATTAGGATCATTGGCGCAGCTCTCAGTGCCGAATTTGCTTCCTGCGACTGGTTTTACCAATTCTGGAAAGGTATTTGATGTTGCGGCGATGGCTGTGGTCGGCGAACTCAAAGCGACCGCGGCCCCGAATAGCACCGAAACAGACTACTATCAATTTACCGGCCGAGCTGGGGAGCGTGTCAATGTCGAGTTATTGGCCAATAGTCTCTTGCCATTACGCGGAGAGGCATTCGATGGCGCGTTGACGATTTTTAAATCGGACGGCGCACTTCTAGCTGAGAACGATGATGATTTCGAGGGGACTAAGGACGCGACGTTGCTAGATATCCTGCTGCCGACGGATGGACAGTACTATGTGGCAGTCAGCTTGTCGAGTGAACCATCGTTGCCAGGCAAAGGGGGGCGGTACGAACTATTCCTTTCTCGGTTCCGCGCGTTGGCCTCAGGCTCGTTGTTACCGTCGGTTGTGGGAGACACTCTCATCGGCGGAGCTGGGACTGATAGCGTCCAAGGTAGTTATGCAGACGATTTCTTTACCGCCGCCGGATCAACTTCGGGCGATTTGGCCGACGTGTTGAATGGTGGGCCAGGCCGGGACACGCTTGATTTAGTGGGACTAGATTACCTTTACACGGCTACCAGCATCGAAAACATTATCAATCCGCCGGCTGCCCCGCCAACGCTTACCTTGAGCGGGCCGCCTAGCGGATCGGTCGGTCAGCCTCTAGTCTTCAGTGTGGTTCTTGGAAACTTGCCGTCGGGTTCCAACTTGACGATTGATTGGGGAGATAGCACCAGCGTTTCGCCGATGGCTAGCAATGGAACGATCGCATTAAGCAAAGGCTTTTCAGCACCGAGTGCTGGTGCTGGTTTTAGCGTCGTGGCTACACTCCGAAACTCTTCCAATGCGATACTCATATCTCGAACAGTCACAACGGTCGTTACGCCGCTCTTGATTGTGGAGGATGGTGGGCAGCGTGTGCTGCATGGAGGGGGAACAACTGGAAACGATGCAATCACGGTTAGACGCATTAGCGATACCCAGTTTGGGATCAAACTAACGAGTACAAGTGCGGAAACGGTATTTGACTACGGAACGGCTGCGACTCCGGTACAACGCTTGGTGTTGTACGGGATGGACGGCAACGATTCGATCACGGTGGATACGCAGTTGCAGTTGCCTGTCTCTCTTTACGGGGGGAACGGGAACGACGTTTTGCGAGCAGGGGGTGGCAGTGATATTTTGGTGGGGGGGGATGGAATTGATCAGTTGTATGGATTTGGAGGCAGCGACCTATTGATCGGCGGTAACGGCAAAGACACACTTTACGGGGCCGGCGATCAAGACATCTTTATCGCAGGAACAAGTGTTTGGGATAACAATGCGATTGCGTTGCAATCGATCTTGATTTACTGGACGAGCAATTTGGCCGATCTGTCGACAGTTTGGTATCAAACTCGGGTGACAACACTGCGAGATGTGGGGGTCGGAGCGGGGACTTGGGGATTGAACGCTACGACGACAATGGACGATAACGCGTTGGATACACTGTATGCTGCAGCAGGTGTCCCAACTGGTGCGGTTAGGAAACCAAATTGGTACTTAAGAAATACGCTTGGGGCTGGAATTCGAGACAGCCTTATTGGTGGAGTTGCAGGCGAGGAGTCGACTGACAACCGAGATGTATAATGAAATTAGTTTTGGAACCTTTCAAGAGCCATAAAGATGCAAAACCAACGACAACATTTACGAAAACTGCCCTATCTTGTATTTGCGATGTTGCTTTGGGTACATACGACGGCAGAGACACATGCCGATTTCACATTGACAATAAGTTTAAGTGGTCCTACGCAAATTGCAGCCAATCAAGTTGCTTTCAATTTAGACGCCATTTTCACGAGTACGAATGCGTTGGACTACGTCAATTCGTTCACGGTGTCACTTGATTCCTTGAATACATCGTCGGAACTGAAACTGGGGGTGCCAAGTAATTACAGCCGTTTCACTTTCGACAATCTTCGGAGTGGTTGGACCGGAGGCGTTGACTTAGAGTTCGGAACGGGTGGGATTGCAGCGGTTGGCGAAGCGGATTTTCTACGGCAGGCAAACGGTAGTGTGGTGCTTTCCCGGATTTTAATAGATACCACTGGGCTAACAAGTGGTCCCTTTCAAGTATCGCTTTTCGACCCCAACATCAGCGATGCGAGCGGATTCATAAACGGAAACCAGGAAGCCAGTTTGATTGCGGGACCGCCCAACGGAATGATCAATCTCAATGCCTCGAGTAGCTTTTCAATAGCGGCGGTACCAGAACCGTCTTCGTTGTTGTCGATCGTGTGCATCGGCGGGATTGGAATGGGGGTTAGAAGATTGCGTCGTCGTGGAGCAGCCAACAACTCAGCCAGCCACCGACATGAAGTCGGTGGGGATGCGGGATCGGATGCGTCGGACTGTATAGCTGACCAGTCGGTGAACCACCGACATAAAGTCGGTGGGGATGGGCGACCGGATTCGTCGGATTTGTAGCTAACCAGTCGGTGAACCACCGACTTGAAGTCGATGGCGTTTTTTGGTTTTTTTAATAGCACATCTATGGTACGACCAAGACATCGTGAAGATTTCTTGGGAAACCGACAAAAGACAAACATTGGAATACAAGAAAACGGGCAAATTCATTGCTATATTATATTAGCTTAGCCCAAACCCCACCGACTTCAAGTCGGTGGTAGCACGACTGGTAAGCTACAAAACGCATGCCCTCCCACACCGATTTCCCCACCGACTTCATGTCGGTGGTCCCATGAGTCGAAAGAAAACAAATGAAAACGCCCAACGAGGATCTCCCAGACCCAAACGACGACGACCAGAATCCTCGACCACCGATCGATCAAAGCCAAAACGCAGACGAGACGAACGCCTTCGAAGTTCCGCTTGAGGACACCGTTCATCCCAGCAATACAAACACGCCAGACGATCCCGACGAAACAGCCATCAACAACGATCAGAATCCAAACCAAACACTGGATTTTACGGTATCACAATCGAGCAAGTACCATATCAACATTCCCGGCTATGAATTGATCAGTGAGCTTGGCCGCGGTGCTATGGGAGTCGTTTACAAAGCTAGGCAAGTGCGGGCCGATCGTATCGTGGCTTTGAAACTCATGATCAATCTGGAGCGTGCTCGCCCGCAGGATATCAAGCGATTCACGGTCGAAGCTCAATCGTCCGCACGGCTTCATCATCCCAACATTATCCAAGTTTACGAAGTCGGCCAATCCGGCCAATCCCCTTATTTTACTCAGGAGTTTGCATCGGGCGGAACGCTCGCCAAGAAAATATCCAAGCAACTGCTGAGCCATGTCGACACGGCCAGAATGATGCTGTGCTTGGCCAATGCAGTGGCGTACGCACATAGCCGACAGATCGTTCACCGAGATCTTAAGCCCCTCAATATTCTGTTAGATGAGCACGGGGAACCGAAGGTTGCTGACTTTGGATTGGCCCGTCGCATGGAGGACCAGAGCCATCTCACACAAGACGGTACGATCTTGGGTACCCCCAGTTACATGGCACCCGAACAAGCCTCTGGAAACTCCAATGCGATTGGCCCTTTGAGCGACGTTTACGCGCTTGGGGCGATTCTTTACGAGTTGCTGACGGGCCGTCCGCCATTCAAGGGAGCAACGGTTTGGGAAGTAATCCAACAGGTTCGTTCGGCGGACCCGGCACCACCATCGCAATTGCAATCGGGATTGCCTGCAGATCTTGAGACGATTTGCCTTAAGTGTTTGCAAAAAGACCCAGCTAGGCGATACGAGAGTGCAAAACATCTGGCGGAAGACATTCAACGCCACATCAACAACGAACCCATTTTGGCGAGGCCTGTTGGACAGTGGGAACGACTGGTACGTTTGTGTAAACGCAACCCACGTGAGGCTCGATTGGTTGGTCTTGTCGCCGGGTTGTTAGCTTGTTTCGCGGTTGTGGCCACGTTCACTGCTTTTCGCATCAACCAAGATCGTAAGCAAATCACGACCCAGCGCGACGAGATCTCCGGCCAGAAAGACAAGATCGAAAAGCAACGTGATGAGATTTCCAAAGAGAAAATCGTATCGGACAATCGGCTTACGCTATATCGTAATACCGTATCGAAAATGGTAAATCGAGTCCCTCGATTGTTAGAGGACGCACCCCTCGGATCAGGCACGAGACAAGAATTGATGAGTTTGATCGGAGGTGTTCTGTCAGAGTCCAATGAAACGGAATCAGTGGGTTCGTCTCAGAAATGGGGTAGGATGGCGGTTGCGCTCCGTGAAGGAGAGATCTTTTCGTCTCGAGCAGCAGTTCGCAAAAAAGGTTATGGCGATACAGATGTGGATGCAGAGCTCGCGCAAGCCGCTGAACGATTTGAAGAGGCGGAGCAAATTGCAGAAGAAGTGTATCAATCAACGGAACCGGACCGAGCCCGGGCTGCTGCAAATCTCGCTACGGTAAAAATCAAGGTTGCAGCGACGATTTTTGATCGAGACAACACCGCCTGGCGTCAAAGCGTACCGATCTACAAACGATCCATTGAGCTCCGACGCGAAGCATTGGAAGCTGAACTAGCGGCCGATTCGGATCGCGTTGCTTTAAGGCAGTCGGAGTTGGCAAACGAGTTGCAGCGCTATGCAAGTTTCCTCTTCCGAATCGACAGTACCAATCCTAAGTTCGTTGAAAAAGCGATGGCAGACTTGAAGGAAGCGGAATCATTGTTAACCCAATCCCTATCCGGAGTCTTGAAACAACCTGAATTAGAAGAGAACATTCGATATACACTTGCCCTAACTTTGTCAACAATTGCCGATATTGCAAAACAGTCTGAAGACGATGCAATAGCACGTAAGGCATTTGAAGATATCATCGCGCTATATAATGCACTGATTGCCAAAGCGCCTTATCGTTTCAGCTTCCTTAAGAACCGTTACAGGTCCGCAACCGACTACGGCGACTATTTACTGATGCTTCGAGCCGATCCGGCGCTCATTGAACAGCAG
>JBBRJI010000189.1:0-9097 GCA_038219625.1 Pirellulales bacterium
CATCACCCTGAAGTTGCCTCCGCTAAGAGAGCGAGGCAAGGACATTGTCGGGCTAGCGGAGTCAATGTTGATCGGCTTCAATGCTCAATTTTCGAAATTGCATGCCAGCTTCTACGTGGAGAAGTTTCTCTCGGCTGGGGCAAAGTCCTTTATTCGCAAACAGACGTGGCCGGGAAACGTTCGAGAGTTGCGTAACGCATTGATCCAATCGGCGGTTATGTCGACGGACAAAAATCTGACTGAGGCAGACCTTGCAGCCGCTTTGTCCGAACTGCCCAACAGTTCCAACCTAGCCAATGAGCTCGAGCGCCCATTGGGTGACGGATTCGACCTAGAAAAACAATTGGATGTGTTTCGCAAACAGTACCTAAGCCGAGCATGGAAAGAATCGAATGGCATCAAGGTCAAAGCCACGGAGTTGCTCGGCCTAAAGCATCACCAAACATTAACCAACCAAATGACCCGTCTTGGAGTGCCGTTTGAAAGCTAGTGCCCTCTCCAGATTAGATTTTAGGGTAGCGGAACTCGCCAAGAGTTTCGGTGGCAGGGTGAAACAACTGGAATTTGCCCCATGAAGTCGCCGAAAGCCTTGGCGGCTTCCGCTACGTCAGAACCGTAATTTTCAATCTGGACAAAGCGCTAGTGCCGATTCAAGTCTAAGTTTTTGAGTATGCCCTTGTTATCGAAACCGTTTCCAATGTCACTGGTTCTTTTGCTGGAACAAGTGTCCTGTTCGACCCAGCAGCAGATGGGCCACGAGATGGGCAGTACGCCGCAGACGCCAAATCTTCGCTTCATCCAAGTCTCGACAGATTGATACAGTCCGAGGCACCCTCTGGACTTTACCGACATCAACACGCGGCCATCGAATCTGTGCTGGCTGGTAATCACACGATCGCTGCCACACGAACTAGCAGTGGCAAGTCGCTGATTTTCTCGTTACCAGCTCTCGATGCGGTATGCCGCGATCCAAACGCCACTTCGCTATTTCTATATCCACAGAAAGCACTCGCGAACGACCAGTACGCAAAACTCTCCAAAGCATTGTCCCACGTTCCTGAGCTGGCACAGCAGCAAAGTCGCATGCCTCACTTCGTAAGCCGTTACGATGGCAGTACCCCCTAGGAAGACCGCAAGCACATTCGTGATCAAGCCCAACTGCTTATCACCAACCCCGACATGCTGCACCTTGGTATCCTGCAACATCACCAAACGCATTGGGCACGGTTCTTCAAGAATCTAAAGCTCGTTGCTATTATTTCGACTATGGCCGAAAGCTCGCGATGTCTCTGGTTCAGTCTGGTCTGAGAGTTTTGGTTTTCTGCCCAAGTCGAATCGCAGCGGAACGCATGCTGGCAAAAATGCGAAAACCAACTGGCGAACTCGAAGACTACGTGGCTGTCTATCGATCTGGTCTCAAAAGCACAGAGCGGGAGACGATCGAAGCCCAGTTGCGAGACGGCACCAAAAAGCTGGTATTCTCAACCAGTGCCTTGGAGCTAGGCATCGACATCGGCGGCCTCGATGTGGTCGTATGCATGGGGCTGCCTAACTCGATGATGAGCCTATGGCAACGTGCAGGTCGCGTGGCTCGAGCCGGTCGCGAGGGAGGGATCATCCTCATTCCGGGTGATTCGCCTCTTGATGCGCATTTTGCTCGTCATCCGCAGGAGCTGTTCAACCGCAACAACGAGGCTCTGGCGCTCAACCTAGCGAACGAACGGGTCGCTTGCCAACACTACGCTTGTGCGGTCAACGAAACAGCGCGCGGCGAGTCGGCGTTGGACTGCTCCATCCTCGGCTCCACGATCCAAACGATTCAAGAGCTTCGGGATGCGGGCAAACTCTCGCGTCCTGAGTTTTATTGTTCGGATCCTCACTCCGAAGTCAGCATTCGGAACACCGGCGAGTCCAACTATCAACTCGTCTGCGACAATGAAACCGTCGGAGACATTGGCAGTTTCCACTTGTTGCGAGAAGCTCCTCGCGGTGCCCTTTATCGACACAACGGCAAGGTCTACCGAGTTATAGATGTGATTCGTGGGAAGAAAATCGTTCGGCTTCGTTCCGAATGGACACGAAACGAAACCGTCTCGCTCGTTCGCAAGAAGATAAAGCAGAAGTACCCGTTGTCGGTCAGGGAGTATGCGCAAGCAACCCTTTCGGTCGCACGTATCGATGTTACGGAGTTCCTGCAGACTGTTACCGAAAAGGACGCTTCAGGTAAAACGATTCGCGTTAGCCCTGGTACTCGTATGCCAACTCACTATTTGCCAACCGAGGGAGTGGCGCTCGCCTTGCGTCCGAGTTTGGTCAAATCGTTGCAGGCCCAAATGAAAAATCGCGTGGAGGTCGTCCTTGGTTCCATCGAGAGACTGATGGCGAATCTTTTCCCAATCGTGTCTGGCCCTTGCGATAGCCAAGATTTCTCATCTGGCATCGACAAGTCAAATGCTGGCGATTTGGTCCTGTACCTGGAATTCTTACGGTGAAGTTGCCGAAAGCCTTGGCGGCTTCCGCTACGATCGAATCACAATGGAGCGATGTAGTGGAGCGATGTAGGGGCCACCCAACTATGGATATCGCAATTTCAGATCGGATAAAGCGATATATGGCAATTCGACTGGTTTGAAATGACGATGGCAGCGTTAAATGGATGGCCCCGATTGCGCCCGGCCCCGATTGCGCCCGATTGCGACTGCTCGCTTACTGAGGCCTTGACGGGCGACCACCATTTCGAGCAAGCTGGCTGCCTAGCGCTGCTTAAGGAATAGCCGCCATTCCCGCCCGCTGCAAGACATCAAATTGATTCCGTGGCTGGTTGCTAGTAGCTAGCGTCTCGGCGTCGGAGACGTGCTTGGAGGGCGGTAAGCTCTGTCCCAAGTGTTTCGCGTTCGCGGGATAGTAACGCGACGTCCGTAGTTACAGCATCTCCAAGCAGTTCTTGGAGTGTTTGAATCTTACCCGCCAGATTGCCTTCTACACGGCCTTCTTCTCGGCCTTTGGCAAGGCCGAGTTGTTCGCCTTCCTGCTTGGCAGCCAGGAGCTTACCCTTCTCATCGCGCAAGAATTTGAGACGGTCCTCAGACTTAGGTGTGCGTTTTGTCTTTGGTTTAGACGCCGTTCTTGTCATTGAATATTTCTTTGTCCTCTATTGTCTTCATTTATTTTCTTCTCTTTAACGTCTTCCTTTTCTATTTGTCGTAATCTTGGCGTCGATTATCTCCTTGTTCCTTAACCTTGTCACGAATCTCTTGTTTTGCTTTTACCAATCGCTCCGGCCAAACAAACGTTGGTGCTTTTGACGGATCGTATCCCGACATGTGATCGCTCAACCGATCGAGCGGCTTGGTATAGCTTAATTCTTCATCACCGAAAACCTCCTTGCAGATTGCGGCTAGACGTGGGTCGTACTCGAACAACTCCGCTCGCGTGTTCACATGATTGTGATCGTGATCTGGCTCGCGATTGTTATTGAACCAAGACTGAACGCCTTCAGCAAAATACTCCATGTGGTTGACGGATGCATACTTGCCTTTCCACAAACCTTCGCTCATCGCTTTTTCGTAGCAGTCCTCCAATCGGCTATCAAAAGTCGTTTCAACGCGAATTAATCCACGTAGGTGCATGTTGTGTGCGAATTCATGAATCAAAAGGTTTTCACTGGAATAGGGATCTCCCTGGAAGGCCAGCAAGTTCTCTTCGCCACACGAGCAGATAGCATCGGTTTTTGATCCACCCAATCCCCGTGCACGCGCATCCCAAAAATCTTTGGGGGTCATGTTTCGCTGTTCCGGCAAATCGGTCGTAAATTCATTATGAGCCATTACAATGAGTCGCGAGCCGCTTTGAATCATGGCTTTGCGAACATCCGGTCTCGCTCGCAACATCCTATTGACGAGGTAAGCCGCTTCCTTGAGGGCATAATCGTCGACCTTTTCCGATGCAACGATCGGATAGCCATCTGCATTGACATATTTCGTATAAAAAGGATCGAGTCCGAGATCCTTGGGAGGTCTGGTTACCGGCTGGGCCATGGAGCACCTGGTAACGCATATCCAAACGAGCAAGGTCAATACACGCAAGAGAAATCGTTTCATATTCAGAGTCGTTCAAATAATGGGCTCTAAGATGGACTGCTGTCGGCTTGGCATACGGACGTCGCAAGCCGTCGCAGAAAATGAAAAAGCCCCTGAAAAACTGGGTGTCCCCAGCGTTTCAGAGGCTCTAAAACGGAGAGGACAGGATTTGAACCTGCGGTAAGAATTTCTTCCTACGCCGAATTAGCAATCCGGTGCTTTCGACCACTCAGCCACCTCTCCAATTAATCGTATTCTGCCGAAATCCGCACAGAATGCAAGGTCGCTTGAAGGATTCCTGAACATCGTCGACCGACGTGGGTACCTGGCAAATGTTCAACCTTGAGTGAAAATGGGTATTTTGTCGATCAATGTCTGAATATCCCAACAGAATAGAATCGATCCCAAAGTTCGAATAAACCATTGCATCCCGCATTGCGTTGGGAATGTAGTAGCAAAAAAACACAAGAAAATTTGCCAGTCATCGGTTCGGGTGCAATCTTTAGCTGTCGATCATGGGCGATCGATTGTGCGAAACCCGCCGCGACTAAGTCTCACGGTGAATGTGGCTAGACGTTGCCACGGACTAGGGTACCTCGCCATCGCCCATTTTCGTCTTTGAACGGACAAATCACGGACGACTTTCTACAGGTACCATACCATGCGACGCATGATGCACGCAGCAGCCATACTCTTGGCAATCGCTACACAAATTCAAGCTCAAACTGCCCCGACTACGTCAAGTCTCGAGACACCCCACTCGCTTCGACCGGACCTTAACCAGTCTGCTGAAGTCCATAGTCCGCTTGAAATGAACGACTCGCCAGCGAATCCATTGGTTCGTCAAAGCCCCCCGGCGGAAACTCAATTTATACCTCATGAATCCGGTCGAAATTATTCGCAACTTGTTTCCTACATGAGTTGCAATGACTGGAGCCCGAATCTATGGAACAACTACGCATGCGAACGGGCTGCCATTGCCGCTCGAATTTCACAACACGTTGATATGCAGTGCAATTGTTTCGAATCGCATCACTGCAAATTACACAGTCAGGCTGCCGGCGGTGGCGCTTGCGATGTGGGAAATTGCAGAATTGGAACCGGCCACAAAACGATCAATCGCTATCGACAGCCCGTCTCGACGCTTTATGCTGCGTCCTCGGATTCTTGCGGAACGGCGTGCTCGTCGGGATGTGGAACTCCGAATGCTTGTGAGATCGGCTTGACCGGAAGCGTGCAAAGCCAGGGGGGATCGCTATCCTATCCCGCGTCTGCGATGCGTCCAATGATAACTAATCCGCCTCGCGATCGAGTTGCATCTCCCGTTATGAACGATCTCAAGGGCTCTTTCTCAGTCCTAAACACTCAACCGAGCCCCTCCACACTTCGCTAATGCAAAAAGATGTGCCGATTGTATGAGTTCTTGCAACTCGAACCATCTGGCTTATCTTTTTTGTTGGCCCTAGACGATGATTGTTGTAGCACGGATTGGGAAGTCGGATCAGTCGAAAGTCTGATCGGCCGACATCAATGGTCGTGGTGTGACGATGGAGCGGCATACCACGACCTTTTTTTATGATTCTTTCGATCCATTTGGCCGCTTATTCTCGAACGTGGCCATTGCTGGCCGCCTGGCCGCCCAGTTTCAAATGGTTGGCTCCTTTACCAATTCCGAAACCAGATGCGACAGCACCGTCGGATGAAGTTGGTGCTAGGGGAGCCGATACCGCCACCGGCATTGGGGAGCGAACGGGTCAACGCTGGATTTCGGAGTCGCGAGTGATCGGCAAGCCTCGCAGCGTCGTTGGCGTTCGCTACAACCGACCAGAATAAAAAACAACGCATTCAGGGTTCGTTTTGAACCACGAATAACACGAATGACACGAATGACACGAATGACACGAATAAAAAAGCTGTCGCATTTATTTTTTGAATGATCATCCCCTACTGTTGCGGCCCAAAAAAGCCTTCCCACTCTCGTCTTGATTTGCGTTCTTTTCTTCATTCGTGTGATTCGTGTGATTCGTGGTTCAAATATGTCCTCATTTCCCACTCGTTCAGTGGTGCCCAGCAATGCCCCGCAAATTCTTTCTGATCCCTATCAGCGATATCGAGCGCAGCGAACAGGAGTTAAACAGTTTTATTGGCAGTCAGCGGGTGCTATCGCTCGAACGTAATTGGGTTGAGGCGGGTCTCGATTCCTTTTGGTCGATATCCGTCGACTATTTGCCTCCGGCCTCAGAGAACTCGACCTACAAAGCCGCAGGTTCGAACCGCGTGAGAACCGACTATCGAGAAGTACTTTCGCCGGAGCAGTTCGCGCTGTTCGCTAAACTACGCGATTTACGAAAGGAAATCGCGCAGCAGGAAGCTGTTCCGGTGTACACCGTTTTCACCAACGAACAGCTTGCACAAATGGTGCAACGCGGCGTTAACAGTAAAGCGGCGCTACGGGAAATTGAGGGCGTTGGTGAGGCCAGAATCGAAAAATACGCTGATCGCATTCTACTGGTTTTGTCCCCACTCGTTCAACCACCACCGCCAACATGAAACGAATCGGTGAGCTGTGGCAGCAATTGTTGACCCGAGACAATTTCCGTCTTGCTTTCTATAGAACGAGTTTGGGTAAGCGAGGTACGCAAGACGTTCGAACATTCGCGAGGTCGCTCGACAAACAACTTTCGGAGCTCTTTGAAGAAGTTCGCGACGATCGTTTCAGTTTCGGGCGGTTTTCCCAGTTTGTTGTCTATGATCTGAAGCTGCGTGTGATATCGGCACCCTCGTTTCGAGAGCGAATTGTTCATCACGCGATCATGAATGTCTGTGAACCCCACCTTGATCGCTGGCTAATTAGTGATTCGTTTGCGTGCCGAAAGGTTTGATCGGTTTGTAAAGGAAGATTTGCGAGTTGGTGGATACGTTCGCTATATGGACGATATGGTCCTGTGGGGTGAATCTCCGCGAATCCTGAATCAACTGCGCGATCGATGCTATGAATTTTTGTCAGAAACCCTTTCGCTTGAGGCAAAGCCAGCCAGCGGACAGCATTCGCAAAATGGAATGAATTTCTTGGGTTGTCGGGTCTTTCCTACCCACGTCGAACTAAACCGAACGAGTAAGATTCGGTTCCGGACTAAGCTGCGTGCATACCAGCGGTTAGTACTGTCGGGAGCCATGTCCGCAAGCGAGCTTCAAATGAAGGTCGATGCGTTGTTGGCCTTCACTCGGAGCGCAAATATTAAGAGTTGGCGGTTTCGAACGGCAGTACTATCGAGTCTCGGCGAAAAGGCTGAGGGGAGCTTTCGAGACGCCTACTAACACCCCTCAGCACCGAACTTGAATTCGAATGGTCGGTGGTACCGAAACATTCAGGATAACGATCGGTTCCAACTGACTAGCAACCGCATAACGCTTGGAGCTAAAGAGACACGAAAGCCGAGGTTGTTGTTCCGGTTGTCAGGCGAGTTCCTGTTACGGTTCTCCGACCGGCAGTTCCTGGCGTTGTTGTTCCAGCTACCGCCTCGGTTAACCCGGTTCGAGCCCTTTCTGATCGTTCACCAGTGCATAGCCTATCAACGAAAACTGCAAAGATCAATGCCCGTACGATAACCACGAATGACACGAATGACACGAATGACGACAAGAACAAAAAGCAAAAATGCGTGAGTCGATTTTTTGCTAGCATCAACCATAGGTTGATCATTCAAAAAAAAACGATACCGCTTCAATCTGGAGCGGTAGCTACGTTTTAGGATATCCCAATTTCGTTATAGCGGATCTCAATTCGATACGACGAGGCGCATTCATATCCAGGACGTAGACCGTGGTGCGACCAATGGTGCTTGTGCCAAGAATCTCGCCGGTTGCATCCTCTTGAAAATGATCCGTCCAAATATCTGTTCTTGGATTGAATAGTCTTGCAAGTTCATTAGTAAGCGGATCCAAACCAGCCAGATTAGGTCCTTTATGCCGATTACATCTGGCACATGCGAGTGCCAGATTCGACTCGACCGTTGGACCACGGTGTTGTCGAGCAACAATATGCTCTATCTGAAATAACTCGGTAAAGTACCGCTGTGATATTCGGCAGTATTCGCAACAACCCGCCGATCTGAGTACGATGAGCTCTCGCAGCGATGCATCCATGCCATCGACCTTACTTTGCCCGCGTCAAGATCTTGACTCGCAGTAAGGCAACCACGTCCATCGCTTCGATATACGTGTCATATTCACTCTGCTCGTCAATGGACAGTGTGCCTGCATTCGCTTTGATGGCTAGGTCATCTAGTCTCGCTTGAAATTCCAGATCGGGTGGCAAATTGACAAACTGCTGCGCCAGTTCAGGAGTCAGAGTATCGGTAAAATGCAACAGATATTTATGCAAACTGGCTGAGTCAAGAAGTGTCATAAGTAACCTTTCGCAAATCCGAAGTCGCTAACTGTTCGTACTCAACTGCCAATCGAATGACACGAATGAAGACAAGGAAAAAAATGCGTGAAATCGACTTTTCTGGCTACATAGTATACGGGATGATTGTTCAAAACAGAACTCTTACGACTTTTTTATTCGTGTAATTCGAATGCCCGTAAAAGAACCACGAATGACACGAATGAAGACAAGAACAAAACAGAAAGAGAATGAGTTGAATGTTTCGGCTCGTGCAACGAGCTCGAAATGATCGATTAAATCGAAAACTGATTGTTTTTTTATTCGTGTTATTCGTGTTATTCGTGGTTAGAAAAATTGAAAGTGAAAGAGTTGTCGGAATCGAAATCGCCGTAAGAATCTTGGCACCATTCCCAGACATTCCCGTGCATGTCGTACAACCCCCAAGGGTTCTCTGCAAAACTGCCGATTGGCGTGGTTGTCACGAAGCCGTCCTTGGCTTGAATAGCGTATTTCCAATTGTACTTGGCCTTCGCGGTTCCATCGGCAACATTACCTACGCTCGCTAAACCCTCAGCGTTATCTCCCATAGAAAATTGAGTGGTTGTTCCGGCACGGCAAGCGTATTCCC
>JBBRJI010000190.1:0-9050 GCA_038219625.1 Pirellulales bacterium
TCGAGAAACTCGACTCCAAGTCCAGCCAGTTCTCAGACTTGTCGGCTTACTTTACACTCAGAACGGCCCAGCTTTCTCAATACACCTATTCGAATCCTGCTCGTGGGATCGAGGTGGCCAATGAATTGCAGTCGCGTCTGGATACATTTCCTGAGCCAACAGGCGCCAACGAAGGCAAGCAGTTGGAGAGCTACGGCAAGAGTCTTAAGTCGTTGCTTTCGCGATTGGAATCGTCGATGGTCCGCGAACGCCTAGTGGGCACCGCCGCACCGGAGTACGACGCACAGTCTTTTGTCGGAATGGAAGAAACGTCCCTGGCCGGACTCAAAGGCAAAGTTGTTCTGCTTGATTTCTGGGCTGTCTGGTGCGGACCTTGCATCGCGACCTTCCCGCATTTGCGAGATTGGCACGATGCCTATGCCGAAAAAGGCTTCGTCATCCTTGGAATGACCTCGGATCAAGGCTACAAATGGGACGAAGACAAACAACAAGCCGTCAGAGGCACGGACGTTTCGCACGAACAAGAACTTGAGATGCTCGCTGCTTTTCGTAAACATTACCAACTTCGACATGGATTTGTTCTAACGCCAAAGGGGGGCGATTATAATAAAAAACTAGCTGTCTCTGGTATTCCTCAAGCGGTATTGCTGGACAAGCAGGGGGTCGTCCGCATGATCAAAGTCGGCTCAGGTCCAAAGAACGCCCATGACCTAGAAGAAGCAATCGAGAAACTGCTGGCAGAGGATACGAAACCAGTGGATGGCGAGAAAAAGAAAGAAACGGCGACCTCGGGTTCGTCAGAGTAAAAGGACTTACAGTGACTCAAACGGATGCCCCTGGCTTCACTCCAGGGGTTCTGACCATCTATTCTAGAGGGATGGTAAATATCCCCCGAGTTAAACTCGGGGGGCATTCGTAAATCGAGTACGGAAGATCGGCCAACGACAGAACGGTTAGCACAATACTGGCGTGAGTCGCTAGAAACAATTGCCACACTTCAATCCAGTCGGCGGGGATTGGCATTGAACCAATAGTTAGCGCCTGCTTTGTCAATCTGCGTGGAGCCTTCGAGTACCTGGCTTTGACGTTGTCCGGTGAAGCGACTGGCAGTGCCTAAGATAGTGACCCGTACTTCCGACTCCGAGTCGATAAGGCTCGCAATGGTTTTCGCCACACCAAGCTGAAACCTCGATTGCGGGTAGATGGGGGTATCGAAAGATCGGAGAGACCAAGCGTCTAACGGAACGATGACCCAATCGAGTATTTCTCCTTCAGGCAAAGATGGTTGCGCAATCAATGCGACCAATTCTGCGGGTAGTTTACCAACGCTTGGGCCAGCCACTTCAACACGAACGCGGCTACTATGGGGTGCGTACAGCGCCCAACTTGGCCAATGGTCCCAAATGCCAAAACGTTCCGTACAAGGCAACGCGATTACCATCGCAATCAATGCGATACAAATGGTTTGTGAAACAACACTCAGCCGGCCCGAATTATTCCGCATTGGTTGCAGTGCATCGATACGGTTGCCGGGCTCCGTTTTCCGCTTGACTACGAATAAGTAGAAAGCTTGAACAGAAAACAGGGCATTCCAGATCAAGACGCCGAGGCGATGATTCAGTCCCCAGGGACCGAGGATGGCGATTAATGTGAAATGCAATACGATTGCGAGTAACCCCGCGATGCGGCGACTCTTCGGCCAAGCCAATCCGAAAGCGATGGCTAGTTCGGTCATCGGAAAAGCAGCAACTATTGCCAGTCGCATTGACGCGGGAATAGTCGAAGAGTCCTGACCCACTAATTTTGCCATGGCTCCGAGCATCTGTTGCCCAACGGTGTGCAAGAACTCAAAATCGAATTTTCCAAAAGCGGAATAGAAATAGATACTGACCATTAGCCACCTCATTAAGCTGAGGTCACGTTTATCATCGCAGCACAACCAGATCGCCGTGAAGAGCCACAGCTGATACGCCCACGGTTGAAGTCGATGCTGATCGAGACAAACCAAGACGAGAAGCGACGCAAGGACCAGGATGCATCCACATGTGTTCAAGCGTCCCGGACCTAGCATGGAAAGCGCCAAAAGGCCAGCGGTCAAACATGCCAAGCAGATCCAATCTATCCAGACTGGTGCAGCACAAAGGATGGAGAACAACGGCACCTGTGGAAATCCAGTTTGCGGTGTCCATAGGCGCCAGGTGGAAGCGACCAAAGCGATGCAAAAAATGGCTGTCCATTGCTGCAATCGCCTCGTAACCAGCGTATCGGCAAGGCCAATGAGAGAAGTATTGCTAACGTCGGCCATATCGCGAAGCATGAAAGTGGAAGGGAATGTAATGCATTCAAGTACGGGTTTTCGAGTCGAGCGAAACAATCATGTCCATTTTTTGCATCGACGCTAGCGACGAGCAAGAGTACGAAAAATCACCGAATTCTTGTTGGTTGACAGCATGCTGTGCTGGCGAACGCCGCCAAAACCAGCAACGCAACTGGCCAGAGGAAACCTTGGGCAAGGGAAAATTAGACGTACTCAAGCGACCATCGCCATACCACTCAACCGCCGAATTCCTTAAGCCACTTTTGCTTTTCTTCCTCGCTTAACACCCGGTTTTTCGACTCGGACTCATGGTTTTCGATTGCTTCGGGGCTATTTGCACCTTGCCTGGCTCTGCGTGCTTGGTTTTCTAGTTCACGATCAAGCCAAAGGTCGCTATCGATTACGGCCGCTCCGCGCGCCAACGCTTTGCGTTGGATGGCGTGGTCGGAGGAAACGACCGTCAAGGTTTTGGGGGAAGAATGCCGTCGTATCTCCGCCTGAATCAATTCGTCCGCCGAATCCCAATCGCGAGCAAAGACGATTTGGATGCCATGGTATTCGTATTTGTCGGGCAGACCGGGCGGAGCCTTTTTTGCATCGAACACGATCATGGTCCGGTCCCGCATCGACTCCTCAATGAGATCGACCAGCAAGTGCAACATTCGTCCGCGTGCGGCCCGCAAGGCATTTTTGCCATCCAGCCCACGTTCGACCGAGGTGCTCTCGAACATCAAATTGTAACCATCGATTAGCAATCGCATTTGGACAGGTCCATCATCGATGAGCCAAACGGCTGTGGCGATATCCGTAGAAAAAATAGACGATCAGGCCGACCAAGCACCAGACGCCGAATCGCAGCCAATTGAGGTGCCCAATACCTGCAATCAAATAAAGATTTGTAATCACTCCCAAAACCGGAATGAGCGACCAGTGGCGTAACCAAGTAAATATCGAAAGGACAAAGAACACACCATAAAAAACAAAGTACGGAAACTTCTCCCAAGACCAATCGCGAGTGAGGTCATGGTTGAGAGGCATAGACTTCATGAACACGGAATACAAGACCAGCAAGGCAGGTACAACAAATTGGCCATTGATGTAGGGAACCCGAAAACCAGACCGGTCCGTCGGTTTCCCGCTTCGGTCGGTTTCGGCCCGATCGATTGCATTGAGTTCTAGAATGCCACCACAAACCACGACGAAAGCAAAGAGTGTTCCGATTGAGCACAGATCCATCACGATTTGCGAATTTAGGAACAACGTTGGAATCGCGACCGCGAACCCTGTTACAACGGTTGCAAACGAAGGTGTTTTGAACTTCGGGTGGATCTTCGCGAATTGTTTTGGGAGCAGCCCGTCGCGCGCCATGCTCATGAATATGCGTGGTTGGCCAAGTTGGAAAACGAGGAAGACACTCGCCACGGCTACTACCGCACTCAATGAGATGATCCCGGATAGCCAATTCAAATTGTGCTTCGTAAAGACAATCGCGAGCGGATCATCGACATCAAGCTCCTTATAACTCACCATGCCTGTTAGAACAAAAGCCAAAATGACGTAAAGCACCGTACAAATTGCGAGTGTCAGCAAGGTCGCCAGCGGCAGATCGCGTTTCGGGTTCTTGCACTCCTCGGCGGTCGTCGAGATCGCATCAAATCCGATATAGGTAAAGAAGACAGCCGCGATACCTTGCAAAACGCCGGTGGCTCCATTCGGTGCGAACGGGATCCAATTGGACGGCGTGACATAGAACGAGCCGATCACAATAACGCCAAGTACAACGCTTAGCTTCAAAAAGACCATCGCGTTGCTCGCTACCTTGGACTCTTGAATTCCGATGTAGACTAAACAAGTGATGACCAGATTGATCATAAGAGCTGGCAGGTCCACAATCATTCGCAAGCCGGCAATTCGAGGTGCGTTTTCCCAAATGGTCAGAAGCCCAGCATCCACTTCTGGTTTGCGAAGCGTATCCGCGGCTAGAACGGCGGCCTCGGAACACGAGTAATAATCTGTCCTAAGCCAGCCTGGCAGCGGAATTTTCAGACCATCGAGTATGTTAGAAAAATAGTCAGACCATGAAAAAGCAATGGTGCTGTTCCCAATTGCGTACTCCATCAAAAGATTCCAGCCGATCAACCAAGCGATCAGCTCACCGAAGACGGCATACGAATAAGTGTAAGCGCTGCCACTAACGGGAATTCTGGAGGCAAACTCCGAGTAGCAAAGCGCGGAGAACAGGCATGTGACCGCGGTCAAAACAAAGAGAACGCTGACAGCCGGCCCACCATCGGCTGCGGCCTTTCCCAAGGTAGTAAAGATGCCCGCCCCGACCACTGCCGCGATGCCAAAGCAGGTTAAGTCGAGCAAGTTGAGGCTCTTTACAAGTGCTGTCCCAGCCGACTCTCGATCGGACGATTCTTGATGCAGTTCCCCAACACTTTTCTTGCGAAAGATGCGATCCAAAAGCGATCCAGTGCTCATGCTCGTGTTGCCAATTTTCAGAATAGAGTTAACGGTTCATTTTGTTTTTTCGAGCGTTTGTCGATCGGGAGGATGCAATCACAAAGCCGCTGAAGAGGATCAACGCCAGCCAGACCAAGGCAAAGCCGTAAGCCCGACCGCGAGATACTTCTTCTTCAAACAGAAATACCCCAAACAGGAATTGTAGCGAGGGAGCAATATACTGGAGCATACCCATGGCGGCCATCGGCACGTGTTTGGCCGCCGCAGCGAAAAGTACAAGAGGGAGAGTCGTAATAGGGCCTCCTAACATCAAAAGCAGCCAAGTATTCACGGTTCGCGGCTCGGTGTCATGACTTACGTAATTTACGATTGAAAAATAGGTTAGCGCAATCAAGGTCAACGGGGTCAAGATAGCCGTCTCCATACCCAAGCCTGCCACAGCCGGCATCGTCGTCTTTTTCTTAGCGGCAGCATACAACGCGAATGAAACGGCTAAGGTAATTGCGATAAAGGGGAACTTGCCAGTCTGCAGCGCCATGACCGCCACCCCCAGGCTTGCAATCGAAACCGCAACCCACTGAACCGGGTGAAGTCTTTCGCGGAAAAGCAGGACGCCAAGGACTACGTTCAGCATCGGGTTGATGAAGTAGCCAAGGCTCGTTTCGATTACGTAGTTGTTTTGAACGGCCCAGATGAATACCAACCAATTGACGCTGATCAAAAGGGCGGCGACCAAGCAGAGCGCAAGCCTCTTGCGATCTCGCATCACCGATCGAATGTGCGGCCATTGGTGTCCTAAGCTGATGAAAACCAGCAAGGTCAGAAGTGACCAGATGATACGATGACAAATGATCTCAAAGGAATTGACCGATGGGAGCAGCTTCCAATACAGAGGGAAGACGCCCCACATGATGTAAGCCGCAACGGCTTGTAAATAGTTCAATTCATTCTCCGGCTAAGTGTCGTCAATCGTTGACCTCGAAGCCGCAAGCGGATTCGTAGAACGGGCGGTTAGCCTGTTTTGGAGTTGTGATGACAGGCTGGCAGCCTGTCCTACGATTTTAGCTTGCCATCGAGAGCGAGTTGATGGAAAAAGTGCGGCGTTGTTTCTTGGTTCTTGAGCAACCAGTCGATGGACGGCTCGTTGTTCATGGCTTTGGCAATGGCCTTGGTCGTCGCTTCGCGGTTTGTTTTGAAAAGCAATTCTGGATCGTATTCCACGTCCACGATGGACGGGTCGAGCCAGACCGAGACGATGATTCCAAGATCGTTGGCCTTGTTTTTTGGAATATGGCCGGCACGAACTGCATCGAGAACGCCGTGCGCGATGGCAGCTTGCACCGTTCCCATCAAGATGTTGGTATAGAGCGAACTATTGACGGTTACCTTACTGACCATCACGGTCGCCGGCTTCACTTGGACATCGCTGTTGAGGATCGCAAAGACCTTGGTGTGGCCTTTGACTTGATTGCCAATCAACTGAGCGATTGCATAACCGACGGGACCGTCGAGCTCACCAATGACGATTTCAGGTTCGGCAGCGGACCAAGCGGGTTCGGCTTCGACCAGTGCTTCGCCGGTCCGCATAACGATACGTCCGGTCGATTTCGTTTTCGGTTTGGTTGCAGATTTCTTTTTCTTGGCCATGGTGGATTCTCGATGATGGGGTTAACGGAGTTGAAAGCGTCCCGAAAAGACACATCAAATCGTAATGTCAGCCCGCGTCGAGCGGTATTCCAATCCAAAAAAGCGTGCAAACATTCCCTGGGAAAACAAACGGACAGGACAAGACAGGATTTGAACTCCCCGCAAGTTCCCTGCGAAAATCATCATATCGCACCCGAGGCGGCACGCAAAGCGGTACGATGGGTTCAGAAGCACGGCACACGAAAACCGCCTGTTTGGATTCTCCGATTCAATCTTTGTGGCCTCGGCGACAAAACTATCGTACGATAATGGAACTATGATCCATTCAGTTGCAACGCACATTGAACTTCGTGAGAATCGAGTCGGATAGAAGCGTTTGTCGAACAACTCGAGTCGGGCAATGGACCAAGTATTTAAAGTCAGAGGCTCAATCGAACAACTGGTACGTAAGCGTCGATGCTTCGTTTTCATTTGGACGAGCAGGTTTCGTTTGCTATCGCCAAACGCGTAAGATTTGGGCGAATTGATGTAACGACGAAAGCCGATGCGGGTCTAGTCGGTTGTCCAGATTTGCCGCATCTCGGCCACACCTGTAGAAGACAATCGCAATCCGGTCTTTTGCTGTATGTATTCAACCAGCGATGGTACATCAGCAGACTGTGCTATCGGGAATTTCCATAGTCGAACGCCACCGTCCCAACATGCCGTTATGATCCCGCGATCCTCCTCGCAAAAAACCGCGCGTGTAACTGCGTCGGGATGACGAAAGGGGACCCCCATGGCTTTGGTTGTCGCGACAGACCACAACTGCGCTAGGCCGGTAAATCCAGCCAACAAAACAAACTGCTCATCGCTACTAAAGAGCGCCGCGGTGACCTCACGACCACACACAAATGTAGTTAAGGGATTGCCCGTGACGCAATCCCAGATCACGGCCGTGCCATCGGCGCTACCTGTAATGACCTTGGTCTCGGAATGATTGAAGGTCAATCGATTGATTCGACCACGGTGGTTTCCTATTAGCCCAATTTGTTCGATTCCGTCGTTGTAAAAGATCACCTGACCATCGTTCGTCCCGACAACAAATTTGCGCCCGTTCGCGCCGAATGCCATGCAAACGATTGACGATGGAAGTTGAATGGTTCCTCCAATTGGTAGGTGCGATTGGAAATCAAACTGTGTTACGTTTCCGTTTTCGCAACCAACCAATAACCGCTTGCCGTCGCTGCTAATCGCCAGGGATTCTGCGGCAGATTCCAAGAGCAGATCGATATCCAAATGTTTGCCCGTTTGAATGTCCCAAAATCGCACGATTCCATCGACACAGCCTGTCACGAGTTGACGACCGTTAGGTGTGAAGTCCATAGCATTAACACGACGCGGATGGGGGAGTTTCATGTCGCTCGCAGTCGCATCATCGATTCGCCAAATGCCAACAGAGCCGCTAATATCTGCGAATGCGGCAACCTGCCCTAGCGAATCAATGGCTAGGGCAGATAGCTTTGTGGGCACTCGCAATTGTCGTTCAGGGACCGCCGCCTGCGCTCGCTTCCAGACGCGTGCTACACCATCGTTACCCGCGGTCACAAAGTCTCGGCCTTTGTGGCTGAAGTTCACGTTTAAGACCGCGCCCCGGTGAAGTAGATGCGAGGGTCCAACAAAGTAATTAACCGGTTCGTCGGAATCCCGACGCAGTTGGAGCTTTTTTAGAACGATCAAGCTTGCGGAGGCGGTATCCTCGCAGCCCAATAGGAGAGATAGCCCATCGGGTGCAAAAGCGACACTACTCGCGTTTCCGTCCTGCAACAACTTTGCAACTAATGCGCACGATTGCGAGCTCCAGAGATTCACTTCCCAGTCGTTATCTCCGGTTAGTACGAACTGACCATCTGGACTATATTTGATTGTGCGAAATCGCTTTTTACCGCTCAGTTGGAGTGGACGTCGTGTCCGATCCGAGAAATTCCAGAACGAAACTTCTCCGTTGGCTGAAGTAGTGTTCCAGCCCGCGATTGCCAGTACAGAGCCATCAGGACTAAAATCGATCGATTCCACCGGACCATCGGTGATCAATGCTTCGCCTAATTCTCGTCCTGACAGGTCCCACGTGCGCACTCGGCCATCGTGTCCTCCGGTGCATATGGCATTTCCAAAACGACTCCACGCTGACGTTAGAATCGTTGGCGGATGCTTGAGGATAATGCCGGTCGGGCGGCCCGAGTCAGACTCCCAAAGCTTTGCTGTTCCATCGATCCCAGATGTTAGAATAGTTTTTCCATCCGGGCTGTAAGACACGGACGAAATGGACTTGGACTGAGCCAAAAACTCAAGACGTAGCCTACCTGATTCAAGATCCCAAATGCGAGCGACGCCATCGCTACACCCTGTGAGCAGAGATCGCCCATCCTGCGAAAACGCACTCGATGTTACGGCTTGAGGGTGTGCCAGGGCAAATTCAAGTTGATGGCAGTGTTCAATCCAACCTGAAATATCTTTGCGGATTGCAACGTTGTAATCCTCAGAAGAAGTAGGCATGGTTTCAAGTGCTCGGGCCATCCAAAGCATTCCCAAGCCGACTTTCGCCTCATTGCACAAGTCCCTACCTTTCTCCCACGCGAGC
>JBBRJI010000191.1:0-9046 GCA_038219625.1 Pirellulales bacterium
AGCCGCGAGCGCGCCAATTGCAGACGCGTACGTCGCGATGCAATGGTAAAATTGGTGTTGCGGCAGGAGCGACCATCGACGTCACTACTAGGCAGGCCGCGTCGAGGGTTAAACATTACCGCTGCGCGAGTTCTGCGAATATGCCAAAAAAATAGCCGGTCGGCACGTTCATCTCAATTTGCCATCGCAGCATGCACTCCGAGTTTCCGTTCAATCGCGCGGTGCTGGTCTCAGTGCACTGTTCAGTGTGCTACTTCGTCGTTGAGCTGCATGTCACTAAGTAATAAATAGGCAATTGATCACTGCTTCTGATCAATTAACGGGGTAGAGCCCGTGGCCGCTAGGCTCCACTCCTACCTTTCAAAACTCAGCCACACATCGCTTCGATGGTGAGATGTCTCGGGGCTCGACCGGCATGTGATCGTGTCCTTGCGACGAACTCTACGATACTCGAAAGAGTGTCGACTTGGCTACTCTCTTTTCTGTTAACTTTCTGACTAATCCCCTGCGAATTCAAGTATTTGATATCATTACAACGGCTCATGGTGGTGTTTTAGGTAGGAATCTACCTGCCTAAATCATTTCATCGTTATGACTTAGCGAGTTTCGGTCCCAAATGACACACTTTCAAGCTTCATCTGTTTTTCTAATAGCTTCGGCTTGCATTGCTTTCGCTTATGCTGCGTTTGGGGTATTTGGGCCTAGCCGGTACACGCCTTGGGAGCGTGTGTTGTATGCGCCAGTGTACGCACTGGCGAGAGTGCTTTGGCGGGTAGAGATTGAGTGGAGCGGGGAACTTCGGGGGAGTGTCTTGGAGTCTTCGCAAGCAGCTCGCACTCGGTTATTGGGGGACCGAATGACCGGAGGGGCTGTGTTGATTGCGAACCATCGCTGTTCGGTGGATCCTTTTTTTGTGCAGCTCGTTGGGGGGAGAAGGGTTCATTGGATGGTGGCCGGCGAGTACTTCAAACATTTTTTGTTTGGGCCTCTTTTGAGGTCGTTTCAGGCCATACCTACGAATCGAGGTGGAGTGGACACGGCATCGACGAAGCGCGCCATTGCGTTAGCCAAGAGCGGTCGATTTGTCGGCATGTTTCCGGAGGGACGAATCAATCGAACGGAGAATCCACTTTTAACCATTCGGCCTGGTGCTGCGATCGTGGCATTGCGGGCGAATGTTCCATTGGTTCCGATATGGATTGAGGGAGCGCCGGCAGGTTGGGAAGTTTACAGCGCGTTGTTTATTCCGGCCAAGGTTCGAATCCGGGTGGGAGCGCCGGATCGCTTTGACGCAAAAGTTCAAGATACTGCGGCGGCAACGAATACAGAGAAGGAACCGAATACAGAGAATGAACCTGGAGAACTTGGAAAAGCGTCGTATGATCGTATTCAATCGAGGAACGACGCGATCGCTTGGCTCACCCGTGTGATGGGTCAATCGCTGAGGATGGGAGGGCACTCGCCAGACGAAGTTGGCATAGCAGGTCGCAAGTGGGTAGATAGTTAAGTCCGCCGAAGTTCCACAAACCACGAGGAGGGCGAAATTCGCCGTGTCGAAAACTAAAATCATTCTGGCCGCACTAGTTTGGCTGATCCTACTGGCAATTGGCGTTTCGATTTGGAGACTGGTCATCGATCCTGTTCGCACCAATCGCAAGTCGGAGATCGCCAAGCAGCAAGCCGAAGCCGCTGTTGCGGCCACGTCTGGCACGAGTCTTTTCAACCAGGAGATATCGATCGGGTTGGATAGTTTCTCAGGTTACGCTGTCTTTCGCACGACGGAGTTTCAAAAACAACTGGCCAATCGCGGAATCAAACTTAAGCTCGTCAACGACGAAGCGGATTACACTGCACGTGCAGGTGCACTCGAGAAAGGGACATTGCAATTTGCGTTGTTTCCTGCAGATGCATTGCTTAAAACGTTTTCCAAACTGGATTATCCGCCCGCGACGATCATCGCCATCATCGATGAGACGCGCGGTGCGGACGCCATGTTGGCTTACAAAAAACGATTCGAAAACGTGGATGGGTTGAATTCGCCCGAGGTGCGGTTCGTATTGGTGGGGGACTCTCCCAGCGAAACTCTGGCTCGGGTCGTCATTCAGGATTTTGGGCTCAATCTGGTCACCAAAGATGCGATCGTTCCATTGGCTTCACCTGAAAAACTGATCGATCGCTATAAAAAAGCCGACCCGTCGACCAACGATGTCTATGTCGTGTGGGAACCGTTCGTTAGTCAGATGCTCAAAAACGAGGCCTTGCACGTATTGACCGACAGCTCCAAATTCACGGGGTACATTGTCGATACTTTGGTGGTCAACCGGGACTTTTTGCTCAAGCATGAACCGGTGGCGGAGGCGGTGCTCGAAAGCTACTTCACATCGCTCTTCAGTTATCGAGATGCGACGAAGCTGTCGCAACTAATGTTGGAGGACGCCAAGTTGACCACGTTGACTATTGAGCCGGACCAAGCCGCAAAGATGGTGCAAGGGATTCAATGGAAAAATACGCAGGAGAACTTCGCCCATTTCGGATTGCGGCCGGGTGCGATCATTCACATTGAAAACATTCTCGATCGCATTTCGAGGGTTTTGGTGTCTACTGGCGCCATCGATCGCGAGCCGGTCGATGGGAAATGGAATCGGCTCTACTTTGACCGTCCGATGAAGCAGATCATGTCCCGTAATTTTTACCCGGGCGTGCAATCGGAAGTCATTCGAGAAGAACTGGCTTTGAAGGAATTGACAGAGAAACAATGGACGGAACTGGCCAGCGTAGGCACCTTGAACGTGCCTGAGTTGGTCTTTTCCCGAGGCAGTTCGAACTTGACCGACCGGAGCCAGTTGATTCTCAAGGAACTTGCCGAAAGGCTACAGGCTTGGCCGCAGTATTATCTTATGATTCGCGGCAACGCGTCTAATTTGGGGGACGTCGAGGCAAACAAGGAGTTGGCTGCCAAACGGGCACTGGGTGCACTACAATACTTAGAGTCGGCTGGAATTCCGAAGCCACGGATGCGAACGATTCCAGGCGATATTACGGGAGAAACGCGAGTCACCTTTGGAGTTGGGGAGATTCCTTACTAGTGCTGTATCCAGCCAAAGAGTTGGGGTTCTTGCGTAGCGGAAGCCGCGTAGGCTTTCGGCAACTTCAAGAGGTAAATCCCAGTGGAATCGTCCTAACCTCCGAAACTCTTGGCGAGTTCCGCTACTCCCAAATTTAGCATGGAAGAAGCACTAGGATGCATATTGATAAACAGAAAAAAAGGACCTGGGAGGTCGTCCACCTTTTGGAGCAATTGAAACGAAAGATCCAGTCGACCTCCTGGGGACCGTGAACTAAAGATTCGAAAAATGATCATAATCGCGCCTTCAGGCGTGGTTTATTCAGGCCAGTATCATTTACCAATTCCAACTTGAGAACGAAACATTGAAAGACTTCCGGTCCAGAATCGCTAGTGAATTGCTGTGGGCTCCGTCCGTGGCTCTGCCATTGGTGGCTGGCGCTTCAGCCTGGCTGATTTCATGGGCGGTAGGGGGTGTCGCCGCTCTGAATATCGCCGGACTTGCTCTTGCATTAGGTGGCGTTGGATGGCTGGCAACGCGTGTGATTTTTTTGATTGACGATGTTGCCGCTAAAATTTTACGCGATGACGCAAGGAACGCGATCCAGGCGGAGGAAGACAAACTGGATCAACTCCAGTTCCGATTGAGGTCCGATCGCGACTATCGAACCAAGGATTATTTGACGTTGTTGAGAACGTGCCGAACCGATTTTGAGGAATTTGCAAAGAAACCCGGAATCGTCATCCAAAGCCAAGAAATCGTAAAACAAGTTCGACAACTTTTCTGGTCTGCCACCGAACAGTTGGAGCATTCGCTGAAGTTGCATGCCCTGGCCGAGCGACTGTCAGGCGACGAAAAGAAGAAAGTCCAGGAACAACGTGAGGGGATTCTGGGGGAGATTCGAGTAAGCATTGAACACATGCAGTCTGCCGTCAAGCACTACCAAGAGATTATGAACATGGAGCAGCAGAACGACTTGGGAAGTCTTCGCGACGAGTTGGATGCATCCATACGCGTGGCCAAACGTACCGAAGAACGCATGCGTGAATTAGAGGGGTCCATCGACTACGAAGCACGCTTAAAGCAATAGTTCTGCTACGATCAATCACCCCTTTTCCCGAAACCAATTTTTTCATAGACAACTAACAGGAGATCTTCGATGTTTAGAGCCATTGGCCGTTTTTTTCGTTCCATCGGGTACTTGTTCACCGGCAAGGTCAATTCCGCCGCCGATTCGATGAGCAATAACCCCACGGTCATTTCAGCCACGTTCGACAAGATCATCCAGGACAAGAAGAAACGACTCAATGAGTACAAAGACGCGATTAGCGCGATGATCGCTCAGGAGGAGAGCAAGAAAGACAAACTCTCGACCTTGACGGAAGACGTTCAGAAACTGGAAAAGCTCAAATCGGGCGCCGCAGCCCGCGCCAAACAGGTCGCCGATAAATACAACGGCGATGCGAACGCAGTTCGCAATGACCCCGAGTATCTGAAATGCCAGTCGGCCTACAAGGACTTCACCAGTACCCTCGTGGAAAAGCAACAGCGAGCTTCCGAACTGGAGGCGGACCTCAAGCAGTTGATGGGTAACGTCAACGGACACAAGAGTCAGATCCAATCCTTGATGCGAGATCTGGACAAGCTCAAGGAGGAAAAACACGATGCCGTTGCGGACATCCTTTCGGCAACCGAAGAAAAGCAAATTGCGGACATGGTGAACGGTATCTCCAATGATCGGACGAACGAAGAGTTGCACCGATTGCGAGAATTGCGTCAAAAAGCCAGCGCCAATGCGAGAATTTCGCGTGAGCTTGCAGGCATGGATAACAAGAAAGCCGAATCGGAATTCATGGAGTACGCACAGAAGAGTGCGGCGGACGATGAATTCGATGCCCTCATCGGAATTTCAGCCAAAAAGGAATCGACGGAATCTACCACGCGAGATGCAAAGATCCCGGAAGCTTAATTGGATAGCGAAAGCCTCGCTTTACGGAAACTACTATTTCAAGTTCGAACGAAGGTAATAACGATGAAACGATTCAAATCACTTCGCTGGATTTCACTGCTCGCGGTCACCGCCGTTTTTGTTGGATGCGAACCAAAGACCTCTGAAAAAGCAGGAGCTGGTGCCGATTCCAAGGCAAAACCAGGAGCCGCACCCAAGTTCGTGCTGGCTTGGAGTGAGTATCCCTCGTGGAGCATTTTTGGCGTAGCCAGCGATGTTGGCTTGATCGACGGCGAGCCAGGCAAAATGGGCTCTATCGAAAAGAAGTACAACGTCGATATCGAGCTAAAGCTGGTTGACTACGACAGCTGTATCACGCTTTACGGCAATTCTCAAGCGGACGCGGTTTGCATCACCAACATCGACATCCTCGGTCCAGCTGCATCGCGAAAGAGTGTTGCGATCATACCAACATCGACCTCCAACGGTGCAGACGCGTGCATTGTCGCGGGGATCGATTCGATCGATGCGTTAGCAGGGAAAGTGACCCGCGGACTGGAAAAGAGCGTATCGCAGTTTTGTTTTGATCGGTGTTTGGAAAAAGCGGGCAAGGAACCCGCCAAATTCCCGTTTTCGCAAATGGATCCCGATAAAGCGGCACAGGCTTTTCAACTTAAGACTGGTGACATTCAATCCATCATGGTGTGGAATCCGTTTGTTATGCAAACGTTGGTTACTCGGACCGACTCGAAAGTTTTGTTCGATTCCACGAGTATTCCCGAGGAGATCATCGACATGGTGGTCGTGGGTGCCGATTCCCTTAAAAAGCCTGGTGGCAAAGAGTTTGCCGCTGCGATCGCCGAGACGTTCTATGCGATGAATAAGAGGATGACGGACCCCGCGACGGCCGATAAGACATTGATTGGAATCGGTGCGCGATTTGCCAAACTGGAGCTGGCCGACATGAGGAAGGTAGTCACACAGACACGATTTTACGGCGATCCCAAAGAAGCGATTGCATTATTCGCAAGCGACAAGTTTCAAAAGGAGACTATGCCGGTTGTCAGCAAGTTCTGCGAAAAGTACGGTTTGACGCCAAAGCCCACGTCGATTTCCTTCGGCACAGGCCAAGGCATGGTCGATTTCGATGACTCATTTCTAAAGGCGATCAAAAGCGATTAATCGACTGCCGCCCGACTAAAAATGCTGTGTCCCGAAACTTCTTGGATATTGGTGTGTTTGCTTAGGTGAAAGTCACCGGTTGTTCCATCGATGGCTGTTGAATTTTACACGCCATGCTCCGAGAGTCCTTTGAACAACTCAGATGTAATACCTGCATTCGTACTTACGTTAGCAGCTAGCCTAATGCTTGTTGCACGCAACGTTTGGCGGGTTGGTTTTGGGACTAAAAAACACATTTCGATTGAGGCATTTTACGCGGTCCTGTGCTTCGGCGCAACTGCGTTCATCGCCATCGACTTGATGTACGCGACTCGGTCCTTTCGTTCGGGCAATTTTGAGGTTTACTCCAATCTCGCGATTTTGATTCTCTTCAGCACCATCACAATTTGTGCATTGCGCGCATGCACTCTTCACGGCCCAGCGAAGAAACTGCGTCGCAATATTCACTCATGGATCTTAGTGTTGCTCGCAATATCGATGTCCGGTTGGACCTACCATCGGGTTCAGTATCTAAGTTCCTGCGTTGAAGTACTAGGAATCGGAGGAATTCTGCCAGGTGTTGTCGAGCCAGAAGAAGGCTCCTGGGCTATGACGGACGAGGGGGCGAACATCCCACTTTACCACTTGGCGACTAACGACATCCAATTCGAAGAATACTCTTTATCGGCCGATCAGCGTTACAAGAGCTACCTTCGCGTAATGATTCATCGAGAGGATGCTGACAAAACAACCAACTGCCACGGCTGGGTTTTTACTGGCGGGCAATTCCTATTGAAGGGAGCCGATGTAGAGCGGATTCTTTGCGACAATCATTATGTTATCGTTTCCGATCCGAAGCCCAACGACATCGTGATCTATCGCGATCAAGCGAGGACTATCCTGCATACGGCCCTGGTTCAAGCGATCCTCGCAGATGGAACGGTGATTACGGAAAGCAAGTGGGGTGTCGACCAACGATTCCTTCATCTGCCGGCAGACCAGCCGTATTCCCCTGTATTTGAATACTATAGAACTAACCGGCTCAATCATTTGATCAATATTTTAGATTCCGTGGCTCAGAACGACTTTCTTGACGATTAATGAGCAGCTAGGCAGCTTAGGCGGCGTAGGGGCTGTGTGAGAGTCACACCTCGCGGCACCTTAGGGGTATAATCACGGCACGGAGTGCCGTGCTACACTGAGTGAACTCATTGCGAGTTCCGGAACAAGACGCAACCAAAACCTAAGCTGAGATCATCGAATGACGGATCGCGACTCCTACTGGATGAGCCGTGCACTGGAATACGCAGGTCGCGGTCAGGGTCTCGTTGAACCCAATCCCATGGTGGGTTGCGTCTTGGTTGAGGACGATGAAATGCTTTCGTCCGGCTACCATCGATTTTTTGGTGGTCCGCATGCGGAGGTTGAGGCACTGGAATCCTGCGATCCAAATCGCGTGTCCAAATCGATCCTTTATGTGACGCTTGAACCATGTAGCCACTTTGGCAAAACTCCACCGTGTGTGGATTTGATATTGCGTCATCCTCCCAAGCGAGTCGTGATTGCAATGCTAGATCCCTTCCCGGCGGTGGCTGGCCGGGGAATTCAAAAGCTTAGGGACAGTTCTGTCGACGTGGATGTTGGCGTGATGGAACAGCAGGCTAGGGAGTTGAACGCACCTTACCTCAAGCTGTTGCAAACCGGAATGCCTTGGGTCGTTATCAAGTGGGCTATGACACTCGACGGTGCCATCGCCACGCACGGGCAAGATTCGAAGTGGATCAGTAACGAGCAATCGCGAGAAGTCGTTCACGAACTACGGAGCAGAATGGATGCAATCCTGATTGGAATCGGGACTGCCGTCGCAGACGATCCGCTTTTGACAACTCGGCTGCAGTCCGGATCGAGTCCGGCCCGAATAGCCACACGAGTCATCATAGACCGAACTTGCCGATTGTCGCCGGAATCCAAACTTGTTCAAAGCATAGAGGCCGGGCCAGTTATGATTGCGGCTTCTAGTCAAGCTGACCCAGCGAGAGTTCTTAAACTGCGAGATGCGGGGTGCGAGGTCTTACTGGTTCCAGAAAAGGAACAGCCGTGTTCCTTGAAGTACACCCTCGTGGAGCTCGGCAAACGTCGCTTTACGAATGTTTTGATCGAAGGCGGAGGAACGTTGCTAGGGCACGCTTTTGACGAGGAATTGATCGACCAAGTCCACTGCTTTATCGCTCCCAAGATCGTGGGAGGCATGGAAGCCGTTCGACCGATTGCGGGTTTTGGCAAATCGCTGATGAGCGAAGCTCGCCAACTGCACAAGATGACGGTAGAGCGTTTAGGGGACAACGTCCACATCCAAGGAGTGGTTCGACGGCTAGAAGGCTACGATCCGCGGCAAGCTTAGTGCTGTATCCAGCCTAGGAGTTGGGGTTCTTGCGTAGCGGAAGCCGCGTAGGCTTTCGGCGACTTCAAGAGTTAAGTCACAGTGGATTCGTCCTGGCCTCCGAAACTCTTGGCGAGTTCCGCTACCCCCCAAGTTTAGCATGGAAGTAACACTAGCCATATTATCGAGCTTGTTCTTGCGAGATCAAACTCTCGAGTCGATCCAATTCTTCATTCATTTCAATGGAGAGTATGTTCAACCCGACTGATTCTCTTTTTACGGAACGTCTAGTGGCCGGTTTCTTTTGGTCTACGCCACATTGAAGTCTTTGAACCAGCAGTTGCTCCAATTGGCCCAAATACGACTGGCGTTGGTTCATCGAACGGGTGTGACCGGCTATGCGGGTTGTTACGATGCCATTGTCAAAAACGCCTCGCAGAAGTTTCGTCTTTCTTTGCCGTACTTGGCGAGGTTAATCGCCCGGTGTTGTTC
>JBBRJI010000192.1:0-9015 GCA_038219625.1 Pirellulales bacterium
ATCGAGGGATCCTCGTTACAGCACTCGATGAAGTTGCCGTGTTCGGTCTCGATCAAATGACCTTCTCGACCGACGGCTTCACGGCTCTTCCGACCGATGCCATCGGACGCCAATACTATGTCCTCGGATATGAAAACACCGTCTTCAATCCGCTCGATGGCGGCTCCAGTCTGACTATCGCGGGCACCGTCAACGGAACCACCGTCACCATCACTCCTACTGCCACCGTCGGGACGCGTGTGGTCGGAGTTCCATACTCCGTTACACTCGATCGAGGCCAATCGTATACGTTGCATGTCAATGCACCGCTCGGTGCCGACCTGTCGGGCACAAGCATTACTTCTACGCAACCGATTTCAGTCTTCGGCGGCAATACCGCGGCCCGTGTGCCGGTGGACTTCCTTGCAGCCGACCACCTTGTTGAACAACTGCCACCTATCGAGACGTGGGGCAAACAGTTCGCAACCTCGCCGCTGGCCACCCGGACTCTTGGCGATACGTTCCGAATCCTTGCCCAACAGAACAATACGGAAGTCCGTATCAACGGCTCTCTCATCGCAACCCTCGATGCTGGAAAGTTCCTCGAGCGGATCCTAACCGCTGCCTCGATCCTAACCGCTTCGAAGCCTGTCCTAGTCGCTCAGTATTCCAACAGCTCTTCGTTTGACGGGGTCACCAGCGATCCATTCATGATGCTGATCCCACCGACCGAACAATTCTTGCGCGACTATATATTGAGCACGCCATCGACCGGTATCCCCATCAACTACGCCAATCTCGTCGCCCCCAGTGCAGCGGTTGGTTCGATGCGTTTAGACGGCACTCCAGTCACTGCGGCGTCCTTTACCTCCATTCCGGGCTCGAACTTTCTATTTGCTCGAATCCCGATAAGTGTCGGTTCGCATCGATTCACTGCCGATGTTCCCTTTGGCGTATCGATCTATGGCTTCGCAGATTTCGATTCCTACGGCTACTTTGGGGGCATGCAGTTTGCGCCACTTAGCGAAGTTGCAAGCCTAGCTCTCACTCCGGCCACAGTAACATTGCCACTGGGAGCCCAGCACGTGGTAGCCGCGACGATCCTAGACGCCACCGGAAATGGCATTCGTGGTCTCCGGGTAAGCTTTACCATCTCTGGCGTATCCGCCACCCGTACCGTCGATGCTTTTACCAACGCATCAGGTGGTGCCACCGTTACGTTGACCAGCTCGCTGGCAGGTCTGGAAACAATCACCGTTTTTGCTGCCGGTCTGACGCAAACGGCCAATGTCCAGTGGCAGTCGGCCGCCCCGACGCTGACCGTCGACGCTCCCGTTTCAGGTAGTTCATTACCAAACGGTCTGCACATACTCTCCGGTCGAGCAAGGCCAGGAATTGCATCGGGCTCGATCCGAGAAATTCTTGTGAACGGAAAACACGTAGACTCGCTCGACACGACCGGTCAGTTCTTTGCGCCCATTGAAGTTATCACGGGCGCACAGTCGTTCAGCGTTACCGCTATCGACAACCTAGGCCAACGCATCACAACCAATGTCACTGTAACCGGGCTAGCCGACACACTCAACTTGGCCGATCCCTCGCAGCTTTCGGACGTTACGACTTCAGCATCGGTAAAATTCACAGGCACGACGTACCATCGAGGTCTTCAGCGGCTATGGGCCGATATGAGCGTCGTCAACACGAGCGCCAATCCGCTCGATCCAACCCTCGTGGCACGCATTGACAGCTTATCGCCCGGCTCGACTTCTATAGGCAACGCGGACGCACTATCGTCCACTGGCAAGCCCCTCTACTTCTTCGACAGCGAGATCGTCAACACTGGGCTCGCATCCAATCAGACGTCGTTGCCGACTCCCGTCGCCTTCGACAACTCCGCCGGAGCTCGCTTTCTGCCTGAGATCACAATACTGGCAAGGTCCAATCGCGCACCGCGATTCACTTCTGCGCCGAATCCAACAGTCGCTGTTGGCGGAACATATTGGTACTCCGCGATGACTACTGATCCCGACGGCCAACGCGTTGCCTATTCCGTGCAAAGCGGTCCCGATGGTCTAAGCATCAATGCTGCAACCGGCGTCGTCTCTTGGTCTCCGGCTGCAAGTGACCTAGGAACGCATAGCGTGGTCGTCCTTGCTAGCGATGGCCGCGGTGGAACTGCGACGCAATCATTCAACATCACGGTTGTGTCAACATTGCCCAATCGACCTCCGGTCTTCACGACCGCACCCAACGTTGGCGCCGCTCCTGGCACTCTCTACCAATACGCTGCGGCAGCACGCGACGCCGATGGCGACCCAGTCACTTTCGCCCTTACCAATGGCCCCACAGGAGCGACCATTACCCAAAGCGGCCTGCTTCAGTGGCCAAACGCAATCGCCGGAAATCATCCGATCCGAATCACTGCCAGCGACTCGCGCGGCGGCGAGTCAGTCCAGAATTACACGCTCAGCGTCGGTAGCCAATCTGGGTTCGCCTCGCCATCGATCCTATCGACTCCACCAGTCATCGCCAATCCGAACGCATTGTACCAGTACAGCGTCAATGCGATCGATCCGATGCAAACGACTCTTGCGTACCGTCTGCTCAATTTCCCAAGCGGCATGAACATCGACTCCGCCAACGGCGTCATCACATGGACCCCGTCCGCGTCGCTCTTAGGCACAAATCAAACAGTCCTCATCGAAGTTCGCTCGGCAGCGGGTGGCGTTGCATCCCAATCCTATGCGGTCAGCGTCCTCGCTCCACAAACCAACGCCGCTCCACGATTCACGTCGCAGCCAACGCTCATCGGCACCGCAGGCCAAGCCTACAGCTACACGGCCATCGCCACCGATCCAGAAAATCAAACACTCGTCTACGCGTTAGCGTTCGCCCCATCTGGTCCATCGGGCATGACCATCAACTCGACCACCGGAGTCATCACTTGGCCAACGCAAGTGCTTGGCTCGCAACGAGTCCTTGTTACAGCCACCGATCCGGCGGGCTTAAAAGCCTATCAGCAGTTTTATCTATCGGTTCGCGGTATCAATACCGCCCCAACATTCACAAGCACTCCGAACCTCTCGATCGATGCGGGTGCGGCTTATCGCTACGACGCGCGCGCCACCGACACGGAAGATGCGGTCACCTATTCGCTTGTAACGAAGCCCGCCAACATGCAAATCGATTTAGTTGGCGGCTCGATCACTTGGCAGCCCGGCCTCGCGGATGTTGGCTCAAAAACAGTCCTGGTTCGAGCCACGGACGATCGCGGGTTGTTCATCGAACAATCTTACACGTTGGTCGTCCGGCCGGATACGCTCGCACCCCAGGTCTCGATGGAGCTATCGGATACGGTCATCGATCAAGGTGGCACGGTAGCGATATTGGTACGAGCGACCGACAACATCGCCGTCACCAGTGTCAGCTTGACCATCAACGGGCAAAGCGTTGCACTCACTGGCGGCCGGTACACGATCACTAATGCAGTGGCTGGTTTGCATACGCTTGTCGCGACCGCAATCGACTCGAGCGGCAACATCGGCACACGTACACAGAAGCTGCGTGTTATCAATCCAGCCGATACCACGCCACCGGTAGTGACCATTGCCCCATCGCTACCTGGTTCGGTCATTTCGTACTTAACCGACATCGTGGGCTCGGTCATAGCGAGCGACCTGGAATCGTACTACGTCGAGTACGCGCTAGCGGGAACGGACCAATTCAAAACGTTTTTTACATCGACCTCGCAGGTGACCAACAGCAAGCTAGCGACCTTCGACCCAACAACGCTGGCCAACGACATCTACGAGATCCGCGTGGTAGCTCAAGACACCAACGGCAACATCGCCAGCCAAGCGTTCGAACTGACGCTTGATGGGCAGGCGAAGATCGGGAATTTTCATTATGATGCAATGGGTGGGGGCTGTGCGTCCTGCAGTGCGGGCTTTTATGATCTAGAAGTCCCTGTCGCGGGCATTCCTATCCGAATTGCGAGATCCTATGACACGCTGGATGCTCCGTACATCGGCGATTTTGGCAATGGATGGCGAATGGATGTGACTAGTCCTCGCATTCACGAGTCCATACGAGTTAGCGATTCGGAGTTGGAAGGGGGCGGTCCGCTTACTGCCAACCCATTCCGCTTGGGAACGCGCGTCTACATGAACATCCCGGACGGCAGACGAGTCGGTTTCACCTTCGATCCTATTCCTGCGGCGGGACTTCTCGGGACAATATGGACTCCCAGGTTTAGATCAGATGCGGATGTCGAATACCGTTTAGAAGTTGAAATGGCCAACCTTTCGCAAGCTTCGGACGGGACCTTTGGGTTCTACCTGATTGGGTTACCTTACAACCCTGACACGTACTCGCTTGTATCGAAAGACCAGATGCGATACACGTACAAGCAGTTCGCCGATCTTCAACTGCAGAGCATTACGGACAGAAATGATGTTCGCCTCACTTTCACCAAAAACGGGATTTTTTCCAACGTCGGTTCACAAGTAACTTGGACTCGCGATACTCAAGAACGGATCACCGAGATCACGGATCCAGTCGGACGCAAAATCACTTACAACTACAGTGCCGCTGGAGACCTTCTGTCTGTTCAAAGTCCGTCAGGTGAAACGACGCGAATGACATATCTGACAGATCCTGCTCATTTCCTGCGTTCGGTCATCGATCCGCGTGGAATCGAAACCTTGACACTTTCTTACGATGGCAATCAGCGAATCATTGGATTGGCCGATGCATCGAACAAATCGATTACAAGCGCCTATGATCTAGCGAACAATAAAGAAACTGTTGCGGATAGACTTGGTAACGAGTCTGTTTTGCAGTTCGACGACCGAGGTAATGTTACTAAAGTAACCGATGCACTCGGCAATGTCATGTCAACCGTCTACGGTGCGAACGATCGACCAATCGCCATGACTGACCCTCGGGGCTCAACGACCCGAATGGAATATGACTCCCAATTTAATATTGCGAAACTAACAGATGCTTTGGGCAACACATGGCTATCGACTTACAATGATTTGAACGATCCGCTTTCTACAACTGACCCGTTGGGAAAGACCATCGCCTACGAATACGACTTGCGAGGAAATCGAATTGCGGTTATCGATCAGCTTGGGAGGCGAACTTCAGCGAGTGTGGATAGTCAAGGACGATCCACCTCCATTACTAACGCCTCAGCCAAGACATGGCAATTCACTTTTGGGTCCTTTGAAACACCGATACGAATTACGCATCCTGACGGAAAATATCGAGATCTACTTTCATCCGCCGATGGAAAAGGTATTGGGGTTATTAATGAAAACGGCGATTCCGTTACCTTCACTCGCGACGGAGATGGGCGGGACACTGGGGCTGTCAATCCTCAGGGAGCTCGCACGGCTCTAGTGTATGCGGATGGTCTTCTGAAGCAACACACCGATGAAATGGATCGCGTTACTAGATTCGAATACGACGAACAAGGGCGAATGATTCGTCAAATTGACGCTCTTGGAGGCATCACTAGTACCGAATTTGACGCGAATAGTCGCATTACTACTAGGATTGATTCTCGCGGAAATAAGACGCAATATGAATACGACGATAATGGGCGATTGACCAAAATCATCCAAGCGAACGGCTCGGCCGCAAGGAATGTATACGATGCATCAGGGAATTTAATCCGGGAGATAGATTCGGCTGGCTTTACCACAGCGCACGTTTACGATCCTTTGGGTCGTATGGTTCAGACACTCTTGCCTGACGGATCGACCCTGTCGAACACTTACAATGAACTGGGATTGGTGATCGCTTCATCGGGGCCACGTGGCGAAACGACAACCTATCAGTATGACTCCGCCCGCCAGTTGACCCAAATGACAGATCCGATGCAAGGAATCTATCGATGGGAATACGACACTACAGGCAATGTTGTTGCCATGACGGACCCTCGAGGAAACATCAGTCGCCAGACCTATGACGCTCGAAACCGCCTAATCCGCTCGACCGATGCCTTGGGATTTGAGAAAAACTACGCGCTTGACGGCGCAGGTCGCGTCCTTACCTACACAGATCAAGTAGGTTCATTGACACAGTTTCAATACGATTCACTTGGCCGAACGATTCGCCGTACCGCTGCCGACGGTGGTGTCTTCCAATACGGCTACGATGCTGTCGGAAATGCGATCGTATCAACCGATTCCCTTGGTCGCGTTTCGCGAAACTCGTACGATGCACTCAATAGGTTGATTACATCGACCGACCCACGCGGCTCGATTACCACTCGCGAGTACGATTCGGTCGGCAACGTTATCGCGTTGACCGATGCATCTGGAAATACAACGCGTTGGACACAGGATAACCTGAATCGAGTGATAAAAAGAACGGACCCTCTCAATGCGGTTGAGTCTTTTGTGTACGACGATCAAGCACTTGCATGTGGTTGCGGTGGCATTGCTGGCGGACGGGGTAACTTGTCGGAATACACAGACCGATTAGGTCGTAAATCACGCTATGAATACGATTCGCGAAATCGGAGCACGAAGGTCTCGTGGCACAATCCAGATGGTTCCATTGCAGATATTCTCCAGTTTGCATACGATGCCAGCAGCAACTTAGCGTCGGCAGGAGACTCCGATAGTCAATTGACTTTTACGTATGATCTCAACAGTCGCGAAATTATCTCCGACAATCTAGGAACTCAAGGCGCACATCGGACTATCTTGACCAGCGCATGGGACCCGTCCGGCAACCGATTGCAGATTCGGGACAGTGATGGCGTCGAGGTAGACTCCCAATACGATGCCCGTAATCTGTTAAAGAACCGAACTTGGTCTGGTCCTGGGGTTGACGCCGCACGAGTTGAATTTGCGTACAACGGACGAGGTCAAGCGACTTCGATGGACCGATTTGCTGACGTGGTTGGTTTAAACAAAATTGGCAAATCGATTCGAACTTACGATTCTGTTGGACGCAGCCGACTGATTTCGCACCAATCTGCAGTCGATCAGTTAATGGCTCAATTCGAAACCGAATGGGACGTTGCAGATCAATTGACCAAATGGAAGGTCGACGGCCAGCCGTCCACTTATCAATACGATCTATCTGGACAACTGACGGCTGCCAATCACTCTCGCCCTAATCTTGCCAACGAAACCTATGCGCTCGATGCGACCGGGAATTGGACGGGGGCTCAATCGGTGATCGGTGCTAATAACCGCTTATTAAGTGATTTGAGATTTGATTACTCGTACGATGCGGAGGGGCGGCTCGTTTCCAAGACCGAGCTTGCAACTGGCATTCGGAGTCGGTTTGCATACGATCATGTCAATCAATTGTCCCACTTTGAGTCAGTTGATTCTGGCGGGACAGTCACCAGCACGGTGGACTATCGTTACGACGCTTTTGGCAGGCGCATAGCGCGCGTGGTCGATACTGACGGCCCCAGTGGTCCGGCTAGCCCAACCACTGAGCAGTTTGTTTATGACGGAAGCGATGTGTGGATGGATACGGATGGCCAAGGAACGGTCACGGCTCGGTACTTGCACGGCGATGGGGTCGATCAACCACTTGCGCGCTATCGCCCCGGTCAAGGGACTGCGTGGTACCTGACCGATCACTTGGGGAGCGTTCGAGCAATTGCCGATTCCGCTGGCGCGGTCGTTGATCGGATCGACTACGACAGTTTCGGAAGAATCGTACTTGAGACCGCGCCAGCTTATGGTGACCGGATCAAGTTCACGGGTCGAGAATGGGATTCCCAACTCGGACTGTACTACTACCGATCAAGGATGTACGACCCGAGTATAGGTCGATTCACGACGGAAGACCCGATGGGATTTGGGGCAGGTGATGTGAACCTTTCGCGGTACGTCGGGAATATGCCAGGGTCTTACACCGACCCGAGCGGCATGGTAGCGATGACCGAGTATGTATTTGGTGCCAATTTTGGCAAGCAGGTTGAAAACAGTTTTGCGGGTGGAGCGGTCGGAGCAGCCCTGGGTTACGCCTGCGGTTACGCCGAAGGTTTTCTCAGCTCTGGAGGAGATGCAGCAATCGCAGCATCGACCGGAGTGGAATTCGCCATACAAGGTGCAGCGTTCGGATCGGCCTTAGGCTTTGTTGGCGCATCACAAACGGGTTGGGTTCGATTTATAGGCGGCATCGCGGGCTTGACGGCAGGAGCCATGTTCATAGCCAATTCGCCCGACCTCGGCGTCTTGGGTATCAGAACAGCGTGCGGAGTTGTTGGGCTTGGACTGGGACGAGCCGGAAGAACAAAAGGCAATAATCCTCCCGAAACCAGCCAGCCCGAAGTTTGTGAGACGCCGAAATTACCTGAAGCTGCTGCTGATGCAAATGCACCGTCTCCCGGTACAATAACAATAGATGGTTCAACGACGGCGGGCGAAGTCCCAAGAATCAATCCGAACGGTGGAATAATCCCAGCGAAGGGACCAGTCGTCGATATTCTAGTTCTTGGCCGTGGATCACCCGAGATGTTAGCCGACGCAGCAATGGCTGTCCGTGGAAGGTTAGTCAACAATCCTTCTCTAAAGGACAAACCTTTACCACTTTGGAAGCACATATATGGTCAAATGCGAAAAGCGGACGAAATAATACAAATAATGGACGATATTCCAACTAAGCAAGTTTGTGGACGAGGAAACGGCGAGTGGGCGAGAGCCGAAAAGATCTTCATTGACACCATGGAAGCGCTGCGGAAGAAAAGAACCACTATATATCGAGAAGATTTGGGACTCTAATTACAATGACAGTTGAAGAAGCATATGATTTGATCGAGAACAGAGATTACCAGGAAGGACTGAAACGCAAGTTTGCGCCGAGGTATTCTCTATTCCATGTCAACAGAGTTGGCGAAGTGGTAAACCTTGTTCGATTTAAAAAGCTTCCAACGGAAGAAGAGCAACTAACTGCGATCAAAGAAAATCGCGGTTGCCTGCAACTTAGCGGCAATCCAGGCATGTACGAATCAGCGGCGGAACTTCGTGAAAGGATTGAAAAGAGCATGTGGCTATT